>USMP01000041.1 GCA_900555795.1 uncultured Eubacteriales bacterium | reverse complement strand
CCTGAAACACCGGCGTCACCCGGTAGAGCACATGGTTGCCCGTCTCCCGCACATACTCCGCCACCAGGTTTTCAAAGGGGAGCATCCCCTCCACGTTCATATACCGGGTGCCGGTAATCAAATTCTGCTCATTGGCGTTCTCACCGGCCAGCTGATAGCCAATCAGGTGGCAGCGGTTGTAGAGATACTTCCCGTCCACAATATCGTACTTCACCGTATGCCAGCCGGAGGGCTTCACCATGCCGATCTCCCCCCGCTCCTCCGTGGGCATCAGTTCCGGGCAGATGTTGGCCCAGGCCCCGCCGCAGCGGCCCAGGGCATCCAGGGGGCTGTAGTACTCAAAGGCGGCGGTGGTCATCTCCTCCTGGGAAAAGCCCGGCTGGTTGTCCTCCAGCAGCACATAGGGCTGGCCGGAAAAGGGGGGCAGTTCATCCAGGGAGAAGGACAGCCGCGCCTGCCCCATCACCAGCTGATAGCCGGCCAGCGCCAGCACCGCCAGCGCCAGCACCGCCGAAATCAACCGGGGCCGCCGGCCGCCTCCCTTTTTCCGTTTCCTGGGCGTCATGGTATCCATCCTCCTCAAGCATAACAGATCTCCCCGCCAGACAGGGCCGGGCGAAGCTGCGTTGCGGCTATTGTACCACAAAAGGCGCCGGGAAAAAAGGGGCGATTTTGCGGCATTCCGTCCTGCGCCTTGCAGGCGCAGTTTCGATCAAACGGCTTTCCCTACGTATTGTTTTTCTGCTCTTCGCGATCTTGCTGTCTGCCATCAGCGCACGGCAGCACCTTCCACTATTGCGATCTGTGAAGGGCGGGCCCTTGTTTTTCCCCCGGCCTTCTAGTATAATCATACCATTGTTGTCCTATTTTTGAAAGAGACAGGATGTGTTTTTATGCAGGATACCCTTACCTATCAGGAGGAGATGCGGGACGCGAAGGAGCGGCAGAAGCGGGCTCTTTTTACCAACACGGCCATAATTCTCATTCTGTTTTTGATCCCCGCTCTGACCATGTTCCGGGGAGCGGACGCCTCCGCCTTTCAGTGGGAGGACGACCATCTCCAGATCAGCTGTCCCGACGGGTCCTCCTATACCGTGGCCTACGCCGACATCTCGGAGATGCGTCTGGAGGAGGCGCTGGATTTCGGTGAATGTGTCCAGGGCGGCACGGAGAAAAGGTTCCGCTATGGCCTCTGGCGCAGCAATGAGCTGGGGGAGTATGTGGCCTGTGCCCGGGAGGATTTTGACCAGTGCATTGTCCTGGTGGCGGGGGAGACCACCTATGTGATCAGCTATGAGTCGAAGGACACCACGGCGGAACTGTTCCGTTCCTTTGGCGAACTGCTGGTGAAGGAGGGCTACTCCTTTTCCGCGGTGGGGGGCCAGGCGTAAACGCAGATGCCCGCTCCGGTTATTCCGGAGCGGGCATCTCAGCTTGTCAAAAAAGCCTCGCAGAGTTCGCGTCCGCAGACACGAAAGAAATGGAATCGGTTTTTCCCGGCGGCGTGCACGTCGGAGAAAAACACTTCTCGGGAAGCGAGCGTCGAATTGACCGCCGCTGGCGGTCAACCGAGGCGCAGAGCGCAGCGCAGCCTTCTCAAAAAAGAGGCAAAGCCTCTTTTTTGATAGTCTCAGATGCCCGCTCCGGTTATTCCGGAGCGGGCATCTTTCTATATATGGCAGGCGATCATTCCCGCCTCTGTCACCAGGCAGCCCATAGGCACATCGTGCTCGTCCGTAGGGATGTTCTCCGTCACCAGGCGGCCACGGCACAGCAGCATGGTCACACACCGGGTCCGGGGCAGATAGCGGTCATAATACCCCCCGCCGTAGCCCAGGCGCTGTCCCGCGGCATTGCCGGTGGCACAGGGCACAATGGCCAGGTCAAAATCCTCCGGCTCCACCAGGGGGCACTCCAGCTTGGGGGCCAGGATGCCGTACCTGCCGCTGACCAGATCCCCCAGGCCCTGCAGCTGCCGGGCCTCCATGACGCCCCGGCCGGTGCACAAAGGCACCGCCAGGACCTTGCCGTCCTGCAGGGCGGCCCGTAGGAGAGGGGTGGTGTCGATCTCCCGGTCCGTCCCCACATAGCAGAAAACGGTCCGGGCGCGCTGATAGGCCCGGGACTGGATGACCCAGCGGCAGATTTCCGCATCCGCCTGGCGGCAGTAGTCCGGAGGCAGCGCCTCCACCTGCCGGGCAATTTGCTCCCGCAGTTCCGCTTTTGTCACCCCAACGCCCCCTCTCTTATTTCTTTGCCGGCGCCTTGGCCGCCTGCCGCTCCGCCTTGGTCCTGCAGAACGTCTCCAGCTGCGGCACCAGGATGATCGCGATCAGCAGGGCGGTAAAGCCGCCGTTATACAGGCAGAAGCCGCCGTGGAGGGCGGGAACCGATGTGACCAGGACATAATGGGCCCCGCCGGCAATCACCCCCGCCCACCAGCCGTAGGCCCCGGCAATGGGAGCCAGGCCGCTGGCGAAGCACAGGCCCACCATAATGGCCTGGGCGTTAATGGGATTCACCCCCAGCAGGGAGGCCAGCAGGTAGCCCACCATAATGGGCCACACATTGCCGGGATGGCTCCCCGCCGCCCCAAAGCACACCATGCAGAACACAATGCCCAGGGTCACACCGTTGAAGGAGCCGCCGATGGCGGTATAGTAGGCCAGGATAAAGAGGCCGTACACCCCTACGTTCAAAATGGCCAGGCCCGGGCCGTACTTGGCGGTAAAGTCCACCTTGTGCCCTGTATCCCGCAGCAACTCCCAATACCCCTTCCAGGAGCGGCCATTGAGCAGAAAGCCCGCCAGAACGCACAGGGCGAAAAACGCCCCGCAGAAGCCCAGCACCACTCCCGGGCGGCTCTCCCCCAGGCTGGCCTCGATGGCGGGCACCGCCTTTCCGGCGGTCTTATACAGGAGGGCCACCAGGAAAAAGCCCAGGATGCCCCCGGGCAGGGCGGCGGAGTACAGATCGTAGCCCTTGTGGACGCTGGGGGAGTGGGCCGCAATGGCGGGGGTCAAAAAGCCCACCAGGATGCCCACCGCCAACGCCAGCAGGGCGCTGCCCAGGGTGATACCGTGGATCTCCCCGTCATTGGGGTAGCGCAGCAGCAGTTCGCTGACCAGGGGACAGAGGGCCGTGGAAAACATGGCCAGATCCACATACTTGGAGAGACTCTCCCGCTTGGCCAGAGCATGGAGCATCACTCCCAGGAAGAAGGGCCAGATATTCAGAAAATTGATACCCCAGGCGGAGAAGCCCACTGTCAGGAAAAAGGCGGCCACTGTGCTGCCCTTGACCACCACGCCGGGCAGCAAATACATCAGCGCCACATACACGGTTCCCACCAGGGCCATGTTGAAAAAGGTGCCGGAGACGCTGCCAAGGAGAAAATAGTCCTTGGTCAGCTGGGCGGGGGAGAGCATGATGCGGGCAAATCCGGTGAACAACTCCTCCCGGTCCGGCGACAGCACCGCCATCAGGTAGAGGGCCAGAGTGGCCGCCGTGAGAAAGAGGCGGAGCACATGGCCCGGGTTGTCCTTGACGCTTTTCGTCATCCGTCGCGCCCCCAATCAGTCCAGCGTGCGCTGGGCGGCCTCCACCACGTGGCCGATCAGCACACTGGTGGTAACAGCGCCTACGCCGCCGGGAACCGGGGTAATGGCCTCCACGATGGGCTCCACCTCGTCAAATACGGCGTCGCCGGCAATCGCGCCCTTGCCGCCCCGGGCGTTGACCTTGTTCTCGTCCCAGTTGATGGACACATCCACCACGATCTGGCCGGGGCGGACATACTCCTTGGTGAGGCTGCCCAGTACACCGGCGGCGGAAACCAAAATGTCCGCCTCACGGGTTACGGAGGGCACGTCCTTTGTACGGGTATGGCAGACCGTCACCGTGGCGTTCTTGCCCATGAGCATCATGGCCGCGGGCTTGCCCACCACCAGGCTGCGGCCGATGACCACGGCCTTCTTGCCGGTGCAGTCGATGCCGTAGTGGTCCAGAATCTCCATGCAGGCGGCGGGGGTGCAGGGGGCGAAGCCCAGCTTCTTCCCCATGAACACGCCGGCGTTGGAGCCGTCGGTCATGCCGTCCACATCCTTGCGGGGGTCCAGGCGGTTGCAGATCTCGTCCTGGTCCGCCTTCAGGTGCTTCGGCAGGGGGCGGAAGAGAAGGACGCCGTGGATCTTGTCGTTTGCGTTGATATCGTCGATGACCTGCAGCAGCGCCTCCCTGGTCACATCCTCGGGCAGCACGAACTTCTCTACCGCCACCCCCAGGGTCTCGGCCCGCTTGGTGGCGCCCTTCTCATAGCTGAGGTCGTCGGGCCGCTCGCCGCAGCGGACGATGGCCAGGGTGGGGTTCACGCCCCTTGCCTTGCAGGCCTCGCACTGGGCGATAATCCGGGCGTTCAGCTTCTCATTTACTTCCTTGGCTAACAGCAGCTTTGCCATGGTTTGTATTCCTCTCTATCGTTTAATACTGATTTCAAATAAAATGCTTTATTTGAAATCCGCATGCTTCGCATGCTGGTGGCGCACGTGCCGTGCGCCACCACGTCTCATAAAAACCTGACGCGCTTCGCGCTATAAAAAGCTTTTTAAGCCTTTATCAGGTTTTAATACAAATTGTTGCGCGCCGTCTAGGCGCTGAGACGGATTACCGGAAAAAGCCGGCCTTCACGCTCTCAAATACGCCGTCGGCCATGGCGCAGTAGGTGTCCAGCATGGCCAGGCACTTCGCGTTCATCTCCTCCGCCAGCGCCCGGTTCCTCAGGGTCTTGGTGTTGATGAACACATTCAGGCTGGCGGCCTGAAGGGCGGCCTTCACGCACACAGCGCCGCAGCCCGCGTCGCTGACCGCCAGACGGCTGCCCTTCTCGGCAAAGACGGCGATGGCCTGGATGGCCTCGCAGCAGAGTTC
This sequence comes from uncultured Eubacteriales bacterium, assembly GCA_900555795.1. Lineage (GTDB taxonomy): Bacteria > Bacillota > Clostridia > Oscillospirales > Oscillospiraceae > Pelethomonas. Next base: position 3,411 of record USMP01000041.1, on the reverse strand, counting down.
CATGATGCGTACCGGCACCTGGCAGGCCACCACCGTGGCCTCCTCCAGCACCTGGTCCCGGGTGGGGTCGTCCTTGGGGATGCCGTAGGCCCTTGCCAGGGGCTCAAAGCCCTTGGCGTCGGCGGCGATCTGATCCAGCAGGTCCTTCTGCAGCTGGTCACACTTGGCCTTCAGGGCCACGATCTCCGCCTCCACATCGGCGTACTTCTTCTTGCCCACGGTGAGGGAGCCCACCATGTTGCCCAGAGCGGTGCCGATGGCGGCCACCAGGGCGGAAGCCCCGCCGCCGCCGGGGACCGGGGCGTTGGAGGCCAAAACGGTTACAAATTCCGTGCAGGATGCCTGTGCGAAATCCATTGACATATTCTCCTTGTCTTTATTTGGTATATTTCCCCTGGGGAAAGGGAGGGGACGTCCCGGCGCGCTCCCCCTTCATTCCGTTGGGAAACCAGAAAAAGGTCCGGCGGCGGAATCGCCGCCGGACCTTTGCGCCGGTATGTATTCGCTCTCTATTAGAACAGGCCGGACACCTTGCCGGTATCCGTATCCACATCGATGCGGCGATAGGCCGGATCGGAACTGGTGCCGGGCATCATGGAGATGGTACCGGCCATGGGGCAGAGGAACTTGGCCCCGCCGTACTCCAGGATGTCGCGGATGGGCAGACGCCAGCCCTTGGGCACGCCCTTCCAGGAGGGCTCGTGGCTCAGGGACAGGTGGGTCTTCACCATCATGGTGCAGTAGTCGGCGTACTTGGGATCGGCCTCAAAGCGCTTGGCCTTCTCCAGAGCCAGGGGCGCCCAATCCACGCCGTCGGCGCCGTAGACCTCCTTGGCGATCTTCTCCACCCGCTGACGCAGGGGCATCTCCAGGGGATAGAGGAACTTGATTTCGTTCTTCTCCTCGCAGGCGTCAATCACGGCCTCGGCCAGCTCAATGGCGCCCTCGCCGCCGTAGCGCCAGTGGTTGCTCAGGGCGCAGCGGACGCCCTTCTCGGCGCACAGCTTGCGGATGAGCGCGATCTCAGCGTCGGTGTCGGTGTAGAACTGGTTGATGCAGACCACGGGGACGATGCCGGACTTCTTGATGGTCTCCACGTGGTGGAACAGGTTCTCGCAGCCCTTCTCCAGCAGCTCCAGGTTCTCCTCGGTGTACTCGGCGGGCAGGGGACGGCCGGCCACCACGGCGGGGCCGCCGCCGTGCATCTTCAGAGCGCGGATGGTGGCTACCAGTACGGAGACATTGGGGGTCAGGCCGGAGAGGCGGGACTTCACGTTCCAGAATTTCTCAAAGCCGATGTCGGCGGCGAAGCCGGACTCGGTCACATGGTAATCAAAGAGCTTCAGGGCCAGGCGGTCGCCGATGACGGAGGACTGACCGATGGCGATGTTGGCAAAGGGACCGGCGTGGACCAGCACAGGCTGGTGCTCCACGGAATAGCACATGGTGGGGTTGATGCAGTTGCGCATCCAGGCGGTCATGGCGCCGGCAACCTCCAGATCCTCGGTGGTGACAGGCTCGCCGCTGCGGCTGTAGGCCACCACGATCTTGCCGATGCGCTCACGGAGATCCTTCAGGTCCCGGGCCACGGACAGAATGGCCATCAGTTCGGAGCCCACGGCGATGCCGAACTTGGACTCCATCAGGTAGCCGTCCTTGGGGCCGCCGATGCCCATAACGATGTTGCGCAGGCCCTGGGCGCAGAAGTCCAGCACCCAGCCCATCTCGACCCGCTTCGGGTCAATATCCAGCCGCTTCAGGCCCCGCTTTGCCAGCTGCTCATCGTTGTAGTTGCGCTCATGCTGCATCCGGGCGTTCAGCGCCACCATGGCCAGGTTGTGGGCATTCATGATGTCGTTGATGTCGCCGGTGAGGCCCAGGGAGAACTCGGTCATGGGCATCAGCAGGGCGTTGCCGCCGCCGGCCGCGGTACCCTTCACGTTCATGGTGGGGCCGCCGGAGGGCTGACGCAGGCAGCCGCCAACGTTCTTGCCCAGCTTGCCCAGGCCCTCAATCAGGCCCAGAGAGGTGGTGGACTTGCCCTCGCCCAGAGGGGTGGGGGTGATGGCGGTGACTTCGATGAATTTGCCGTCGGGCTTATCCTTCAGGCGGTTCATGATCTTAATGAAATCCAGCTTGGGTGTTTTGCCGTAGGGAATGATTTCCTCGGGGAGCAGGCCCAGCTTTTCCCGGAAATACTCCACAGAGGGCAGGGTGCGCTCCGCTTCCTCAGCGATCTGCCAGTCCTTGTAGACGGTGGGGTCCAGTGTTACCCGGCCGTTCTCGTCCACATACTTGCCGTCCTTAAAGTCGATTGCCATGAGGGTTCCTCCTTCGTTCCCGGGATCTTTCACTACCCCCGGGAGTCAAAAAATATTTTGGCACTGCGCTTCAAACGTCCACGATACCAGCGCCAATCAAAAACCCGGCGGGGCCGGCCTTTTACGGCAGGAAAAAGGGCCAAGCCACGCCCGCAGTTTTCGTTAATATTGTAACAAAGCTGTTGCCAATTGACAAGTGACAAGGTTGACAATTTTTTCACAATTACTTGTGCATATTCACCATTATGCACAAGGCTCCTGGCGCCGTGTGCACCGCCTTACTCCCGGTCGAAGCAGGCGCGCACCTCCCCGCTCATGTAGAGGGAGCCCAGGGCACAGGCCACGCCGTCCTTTCCCTCGGCCCGAATGGCCCGCTCCACGCCCTCCTGCACGCTGGCGCAGGCCGTGGCCTTCACGCCCAGGGCGGCAATACGCCGGGCCAACTCCTGGGGGTCCATGGCCCTGGGATTGTCAGGCCGGACCGTGAAAAACTGTTCCGCCAGAGGCACAATAAGGCCCAGGATATGCTCCACATCCTTATCCGCCATCACGCCGGTGACAAAGGTAAACTTCCTGCCGGGGAACAGCCGCTCCAGGCTCTGGGCGGTGGCCCGGATGCCGTGGGGGTTGTGGCCCCCATCCACGATGAACACCGGATCCCGGCGCAAAATCTCAAACCGGGCGGGCCAGTGGGTGTGGGCCAGGCCGGAGCGCACCGCCTGATCGGAAATGCGCCAGCCCCGCTGCCGCAGCACGGACACGGTCTCCAGCACCACGGCGGCGTTGTTCATCTGATAGCTGCCCACCAGGGGAATGGTCAGATCCCGCCAGGGGCCGTAGGAGAAACTCTGCCCGTCCAGGCTGAAGGCCCCGGGGGTGACGGCGGAAAAATCGGGCTGGTGGAGCCGGGCGTTCCGCTCCCGGCAGACCGCCGCGAACACGGGGTCCGCCTCGCTGTTGCCGCCGTAGCTGACCACATCGCCGCCCGCCTTGATGATGCCGGCCTTGGCCCGGGCAATGTCCGCCATGGTGGGGCCCAGTTCCTTCACGTGGTCCAGCCCCATGGCGGCGATGACCGCCGCCTCGGGGG
>USMP01000040.1 GCA_900555795.1 uncultured Eubacteriales bacterium | reverse complement strand
TACGGAGTACCTGGGTGCCGGGAAAAAGGCACTCCAACTCCTCCTCCACCCGCTGGGTACCCACACCGACAGGCTTCATCAATCCACCGCACTCGTCGCAGGTGCTCTCCGCCCGCTCGGAGTGGCCGCAGTAGTGGCACATCAGCCGGCCATTGGCGCTGTGGTACGTCAGGGGCACACTGCACCGGGGACACTCCGGCACCCCGCCGCACTCCCCGCACAGCAGCATGCGGCTATTGCCCCGGCGGTTTAAAAACAAAATGCTCTGCTCTCCCCGCCTCAGGTTCTCCGCCAACTCGCCCCGCAGACACTCGCTGATAATTCCGGCGTTGCCCCGGCGCACCTCCTGGCGCATATCCGCAATCAGCACCCTTGGCAGAGGCTGCCGGTTGTACCGGCTGCGAAGGATCAGCTTTTGATAGGCGCCCTTCTGGGCGAAATATGTGCTCTCCACCGAGGGGGTGGCGGAGCCCAGCACCAGAGTTGCGCCGCTCTGGGCACAGCGGAATTTCGCCACATCCCGGGCGTGGTAGCGGGGCTGGTTCTCCGATTGGTAGCTGCTCTCCTGCTCCTCGTCCAGAATCACCATTCCCAGCCGGTCCAGAGGAGCAAAGACCGCGCTGCGAGTTCCCAAAACCACATTGACCTCCCCCCGGCGAATACGCTTCCATTGGTCATAGCGCTCGCTCATGGGAAGATTGCTGTGAAGCATAACTACTTTATCCCCAAAGTATGCACTGAACTTGGCCATGATCTGAGGGGTAAGAGCAATCTCAGGAACCAGGATCATCCCCTGGCGGCCACGGCGGACGACTTCCTGCAGCAGACGGATATACACAGCGGTCTTACCGCTGCCGGTTACGCCGTAGAGCAGAGCGCAGCCGGGCTTTCCCGTCTCCGACATGGCCAAAATCCCGTCGTAGGCCGCCTGCTGCTCCTGGTTGAGCACGATAGGCGCACCGTCGGCACTGTCCGTCCTGGGTACCCGAAGGGCCTCCTCCTGGGAAAATGTCACCAGACCGCTCTTCTCCAGCCCCTTCAGCGTCTGCATAGAGGCACCGGTAAAGTAGCAGATGTCGCTGGAGAGTCCGCTGCCCACGGTACAGAGAAGCTTTACCACCTCGTAGCGGAGGGGCGCAGAGCGCCGCCTGGGCTCGACCGCCGCCATGGCCTCCTCCGGCGCCACCGCCAACGTCACCCGGCGCACCAATTTATCAGATATTTTGCGCCGGGAGGTGGTATCCTCCGTCACAAGGCCGCGCTCCACCAGGCAGCGCAGCTGGGCAGTGACACTGTCGCCGCAGAGGGCCTTCATGGTCTCCAGTTCGCAGCTTCCGCCCCGCCCAGCCAGCAGTTCCAGCACATTTTTTTCCTTGTCGCCCACTGCCGCAGCCAGAGCCGTCTCCCGGTCCACGGCCAGCGTGTAAACCTCTTGAATCCGATACCAGAGTCCCGCAGGAAGCAGGGCCTTGACCCCGTCGTAGAGGGTACAGAAGTACCGCTCCCGCAGCCACAGCGCCAGCTTAATTTCCTCGCCCCCCAGCACCGGCTCCTGGTCCAGCAGGCTGGAGAGCGCCTTCAGTTCCGGCCGTGGACTGTCCTCCACCAGGGCCAGGATCAACCCCTCGCTAGTCCGATTTCCCCTGCCAAAGGGCACTGTGACGCGCATGCCCACCTGGGCCTTTCCCAAAAGCGCCTGGGGCACCCGGTAGTCATAGGGCTTGTCAATGGCGTAGGTAGCGGCGGAAACGGCCACCCGGGCCACCTGATCCATCGTCATCCCTCCTCATCTTCTGCTGGGGCATCAGGCCTCCACGTCCCGAATCACCACATCGGTGGCGGTCACAGAGAGTTTGCCATCCGCCACCTCCTGAATGGCCATAGTCACAGGCTTGATATCCAGCTTCTCGCCGGTGTCATCCGCCTCCTGGGCAATTTGGCGGGCCCGGCGGGCCACCACATTCACCAGCAGGTAGCGGTTAGGTACGTTGGCTGTCAGCTTATTCATAGCGGGATAGAGCATCATAGTCGTATCATTCCTTTAATAAAAATTTATTTGTGGGACCTGCTAACGATCCACCATGGAAATCCGCTCATCGGGCCGGCAGTGCTCCGCGCAGAGAATGGCGTGAATCTCCTCCACAGCCCGGTCCACGGTGTCGTTGATCACAAAATAATCAAATTCCCTGGCGGCGGCAAACTCCTGCTTCCCCCGCTCCAAACGGCGGCGCACCCGTTCCATGTCCTCGGTACCCCGGCCAATGAGGCGGCGCTCCAATTCCTCCCAGCTGGGGGGGGCCACATAGATGCGTACCGCATCGGGGCGCTTGCGGTGGACCTGGTCCGCCCCCTGGATCTCAATGTCCAGTATCACATCCCGGCCGGCAGCCATGGCCTCGTCCACATACTTTTTGGGTGTGCCGTAGTAATTGCCCACGAACTCCGCGTACTCCAGGAAAGCATCCTCCCGGATCCAGTGCTGAAACTGCTCTTGGGAGAGAAAGTGGTAGTGAATCCCGTCCTCCTCACCAGGCCGGGGTGGCCTGGTGGTGGCGGAGACGGAAAAATAGAGGGTGGGGTCCTGGGCCAAAAGCCGGGAAACCACCGTCCCCTTCCCCACGCCGGAGGGGCCGCAGATGATAAATGTCTTTCCCCGTCTCATTGCTCCTCCTCCAGTACCGTGGGAGCCATTCCAAACCGCGGCCCCAGCTTCTCCAGCGGCAGGCCCGACAGAATCACATGGTCGCTGTCCATAATCAGTACAGCCGCCGTCTTCCGTCCAAAGGTGGCATCAATGAGCATGCTGCGGTCCCGGGCTTCTGAAACCAGCCGCTTAATGGGGGCGGAGTCGGGGCTGATCAGGGCAATCAGCCGTTGGGCAGAGATCATGCTGCCGTAGCCGATGTTCACAAACTCCATGCCGCCCCTCCTACTCGATATTCTGAACCTGCTCGCGGATCTTTTCCACCTCCGCCTTCAGGTCCACCACATCTCTGGCAATGGTCAGATCCGTGCATTTTGAGCCGATGGTATTGCACTCCCGATTGACCTCCTGGATCAGGAAATCCAGCTTCCGGCCTACCGGCACGCCGCTGCGCAGCATGTCCCGCAGCTGCGCCAGGTGGCTGCGCAGCCGCACTGTCTCCTCATCCACAGCCACCTTGTCAGCAAAGATGGCCGCCTCGGTGAGAATGCGGCCCTCGTCTATTGTGGTGCTCTGCAGCACCTCCCGCATACGGGCGAGCAATTTTTCCCGGTACTCCGCCACAGTCTGGGGAGAGCGCTCCTCCACGCGGGCCGTAATGGCTTCAATGGTATCCAGCCGGCCCAGAATATCCTCCTCCAGCTTCCGGCCCTCCGTCTCCCGCATGGCATTGTATGCCGCCAAAGCGTCCTCTACCACCGCGCAGAGGTCGGCAGAAACACTCTCCAGATCCTCTTCCGCCTGCGTGACAGCCAGCACATCCGGAAGCCTCGCCAGTTCCGCAGCGCCGCAGCCCTCCCGGACCAGCCCGCCGCCCAGTTCGCACAGACGGTGCATCGCCTGTATATATCCCCTGGCCAGAGGTTCATTGACGGATACCACCGTCTCCTCCGCCCCCAGGGAATCAACCGACACAAACACATCCACCTTGCCCCGGCTGGTAGCCTTCTGTACCAGGGACTTAATGGCGTCCTCGGCAAAAATATAGGCCCGGGGCATTTTTACGGCGCAGTCCAGATACCGGTTATTCACGCTGCGGACCTCCACCGTTATGTCCCGGTGGTTTCTCTGCTCCCTGGCCCGTCCGTAACCAGTCATACTCTTAATCAAAAGATCATCCCTCCTGTTATTCCCACAGCCGCTTCACGGCTAGCAAATACAAAAACGCATCCCACCGAAGCCACACATATTACAGGCCAAATACATACAGGCCAGCCGGCCGCAGGTATTCCCCTCCGTACAGTCTGTGGAAAACATTCCAAAGCCGCCGGGACGGTAGGCAGTCTCCCCGCCGTTCTCCACATAGCTGAGGGCCTGCTGGTACTCACTGTTGGACGGGTCCATCTGGCAGGCGGTCTGGTAATAGCGACGGGCCTCGTCCACCCAGCCCCGCCGGTAGCAGATGGTGCCCTTGAGAAAGTTCCACTCGCCGTTGTGGTCATCGATCCGGCCCAGTATCTGCTCCGCCGTGCCCAAATCGTTGCGGTTGATTGCCATACGGACCTGCTGAAAGGCGGCACTTCCTGCGGAGGCATAGCCATTGTAGGCCGACGACTGGCGCTGATAGCCGCCGTAACTCTGCTGAGCGGAGGCAGTTCCGCCGCCCCCGGCGCCCCGGCTGCCCCGCTGGCGCTGAATGGTGTCGTAGGCCTCGTTGATCTCCTTCATCTTCTCCTGGGCCAGATCCGCCAGCGGGTTGTCGTGGTAGTTATCCGGGTGGTACTTCCGCGCCAGGTCCCGGTACGCCTTTTTGACCTCCTCATCGGTGGCGGTGCTGGGGATATTCAGAATTTTATAGGGATCGCTCATAGCTGCTCCTTGTTTCTGCCGCCAATACGAAACCACGTATCGCCAGCTTGGAATGTACCCTCTAAAACAGCCTTTCCCACACAGAAAAGCCCCTCATAGACTGTCGCGCGGATGATGGGACTCCACACTCCGAAGTCCCACAACTCATAGGCTGCGGCCATCAGGCGGATAGAGCCGTCCAATGAAATCACCAGACTCCGCCTGGCTTCCTCTGACAGCTTGCCCTCCTGCAGGGAGAATCGGAGGATCAGCGGGTTATAGTTGCCGGAGGCAAAGTCCTCCTTCAGGTCGTCCGCCGCGTCCACCAGATAGATCCAGCGGCCCAGATGGTAGAGAAACTCCTCCGTCACCCGCCGCCGCACCGGGTCCGCCACCTGGCTGCCGATCCCCCGCAGCAGCACGGCGAAGGCATCCGCCGCCTCGTCCATGGAGGCGCAGCCCTCCCGCTCCAGCCGGCCCAGCTTCTCCAGATGTGCCGCCGTGGACCGGTCAAAATCAGGACGGAGGCGGCGGGCCTTGCCGTAGGCGCCCGCCAAGGCCAGGGATGCGGCCCGATATTTTGCCCCCGCAGCGGCGCCGTGATCCGCCACGGCATCCCGCAGCTGCCACCAGGCCAGAATCACACTGCAGTCCGCTGCCAGGTCAAGGGCGGCATTGCCGGGGAAATAGTCCCGCCCCCGCACAGGATGCGCCATACACCGCCTGTGCAGCGGCTCACCAGACTCCCTCTCCGACAGCAGCACCGCCAGAAAGGTAAAATCATAGTTGAGAATAAAGCGGGCTGCAGTGCCGTAGCGCCGCTGCAGCGCGCGGCACAGTCCGCAGTACACGGCGGCAAAGCGCTGCTTGTCCGCTTCGCTCAGCTGCGCCGTGGATGGTCTTACATAGCCGAACATGTCCTCACCTATACCTTGCGCAGGATTCGGAACACAACGCCGCCCCGCCGTCGGGCCAGCCGGTCCAGCGCCACCGCACCCAGCATCCCCAGCAGGAAGGCCATCCCCCCGCATAGGTAACGCATCGTCTCCGGCAGGGCGCCGGAGAGAAGGTAGCCTGCCAAAAACAGAGCCACCGGCGCCAGATACACCAACGCCGCGATGCCCAGCACCCGGCTGTTGCCGCTGTATATCTCTACCCGATCCCCCACAGCCACCGGAATTTCCGTCACAGCCCGAACCGTGAGGCTTCCTCCCTGGGCACCGCAGCCGGCGCAGGTTTCGCAGTCGTGGCCGCAGGCACTTTGCCGGACCACGGACACCACCGCCTCTCCCGGGGCGGGTACCCCGGTGACAGTCGCAATCTGGATCATAAGCGGCGCCCCCTAGGATGTGATCTTGCAGGCCACAGTGTAGGAGCCCACAGCCCCCACCCCATCGTGGCCGTCCACCAGCACGGTGGCGGGTACAGAATAGGTTCCGTCAGAGGTATACTCCGTCAGGTCAACCACAATGCGGATATCATCCGCTGTCAGTTCCTCCAGTTCCTCCGGCATGCCCCGGACCACCACATCCACAGAATTGGTAATCCGGCTGAAATTCTGCCCGTTGGACAGGCCCCGGGCGGCAATATTGGTGACAGTGAAGAGCCGCGTCTCCAGGCCGTTGATAAATTTGATGGACACGGTGGCACTGGCAATACCGCTGCTGTTGACGCAGTTGGCAGGGGTGTCGATCTCCAGTTCCAGCTGGGTATCGGAGAGAAGATTGCTGAGATCCACCTCGCCCAGAATGATATTCTCCTTTGTCTCCAAACTGGACGCCTCCCCAGCCACCGTGATCTTGTTGGGGACAATCTCCCAGTCCACATTCTCCAGCATGGACCCGGCGGCCTCCTTCCACTTGATGGTCAGATCCAGATCCTTCACTAGGAATACCGGTGCCGTCACCTCAATCCGCTTGTCAGAGACCCGGATACCGTCGGTGGGCACCTGGCCGCCGGCGCTGTCCAACAGCTGGTAGGTGAATTCCCGCTCTACGGTGCTGGTGGCGTCAGTAAGATCCAGGACAATCCTGGCCTGCTCCACATCAGCAATATCCTCCTCCCGGCCGCTGACGGTCAGGGTGGAGGGCTCCAGCACCAGGCGGTCCGACATATACATATACCCATCCGCCACCTTGCCCACGATCTCCGCGACCACCGGAACGGTCTTTGTGGATAGTTCAATCACCTGTACCGTCACCGTGGAGCGGGAGGCGGATTCAATGCTGATGTCGCTGTTGTTGATGGAGTCCGGGTAATTGACCGTATAGCTGAGTTGATAGGTGCTGACGGCGTTGATGCCCGTCAGGTCCACCTGGATGCGGATATCGTCCCGGTCCAGACTGGATATGGCCAGACGGGGTCCGCTCAGACGCAGGGTAATCGTGGTCTCCCCGGCGTCCGCCAGCATCAGCCCACGGGTAGCCAGTACATCCGTCTCCCCAATAAACTCCACGGGAACGTTGTAAAAGGTCTCGCTGATTTTGCCCCCTTCGGCGTTATCCACGTACAGCCAAAACAGGATCGCCAGCAGCAGGGACAGCGCCATATAAAGGATCTTATTGGTTTTCTCACTCATGGCGGTCCTCCCTTTTCCCAATGCCGAAAAGGTTTTTCAGAGGCTGGCGCCTTTTGGCATCCTTGTCCGCCTCCGCCTCCGGCTGGGGCAGCAGCTCGTTGCGCAGCAGCTGCTCCAGCGTCTCGGTCATCAGATGCCGCTTAAGCATGCCGCCCACGGCCACCGAAATGGAGCCGGTCTCCTCACTGACCAGAACCACCACCGCGTCGGAATTCTCGCTCATGCCGATGCCAGCCCGGTGGCGCATGCCCAGATCCCGGCTTAAATTCACATTCCGGCTCAGGGGAAGCATGCAGCCCGCCCCCAGGACCCTGCCCTGCCGGACAATGACGGCGCCGTCGTGCATGGGCGCCTTCACAAAAAAGATGTTTTTCAGCAGTTCCGAGGAGGTTTCCGCATCCAGCCTGGTGCCGCTGCGGAGGACCTCGTCCAGCTGAATGTTCCGTTCAAACACAATCAGCGCCCCCGTGCGGGACTTGCTCATATCCCCGCAGGCCTGCACTGTCTGGGCGATGGCCTTCTCAATGACCTGCTTGTCCACCTGCGGCTTGGAAAAAAACTCCAAAAACGGAAACCGGCTGCTGCCCATCTGCTCCAACACCCGCCTGATCTCCGGCTGGAAGAGAATCAGCAGCGCCAAAACGCCCCACTCCACAATATGGCTCAACAAATAGTTCAGCCCCCGCAGGCCGAAGGAGGAGACCCACAGCCCCAGGAGCACCAGAAGCACACCCTTGAACAAGCGGGAGGAATTGGTCTTGCGCACCAGAAGCAGCAAACGGTACACCAGATACGCAATGATTAAAATATCCAGAATATCGCTTAACTTTAGGGAGAGAACAAAATCCACGATCTGCTGTGCAATTCCCGTGATGACCTCCATGATTTGCCCCCCAATTTTCATAATCCCATAAGTACTCCTATTCTAATCTAAGTGCGGGGAAAAAGCAACCAATTCCACCTGCAATTTTTTGTACAATTCGTAAATTTTTCCGCAATTCCCCCAGAGGATAGCAGGAAACGGAGCACCTTCCAGCATATGCCGCGCACCCGGCGACACTGAATGCAGGGCCGCCGGGGCGGAATGCTCTTCATACGGAAGAGCCAGTACGGGAGGGACAACCCCGGTTCGCCGCCCTCCGCACGCTTTCCTTCCGCCGGCATACGATAGAGGGGGTGTACAGCGGAATCCACTCTACCGCTGATGCAGCGCGCCCCCTTTCCGATTGGGAGGTACCAGCATGGATTTTCCCTTTGGCCGTCCACAGGC
>USMP01000039.1 GCA_900555795.1 uncultured Eubacteriales bacterium | reverse complement strand
CCGCCCGCCAGTCCCCCAGGCTGTCCGGGTTGGCCTCCAGGGTAATCTCCGCGTCCCCGGACAGGCGATAGCGCCGGCTGATGACCTTCAAAATTCGCTCCAGCCGCTTTACCCCCAGGTAGGAGGGGGTGCCGCCGCCGAAATAGACGGTGTCCACCCGGTGGCTGGCGGCCCGCTCCGCCGTCTCCTCCAGGTGGCGGCAGAGGACGGCGGTGTACCGGTCCATCTCCGATTCCGCGTGGGGCAGGGAGTAAAAGTCGCAGTAGGGGCACTTGCTTTTGCAGAAAGGGATGTGGACGTATAGCCCCAGAGGGGGCGGGGCCTGCTTCATGGGCCAACACCTCGCTTGGCGGAAGGCGCCGGGCGCTGGGCCGCGGCGCGGTAGGATATCCTCTATTGTACCCGAAACCACCGGCTGATGCAAGGGGGAAGCGGGACAGCCCCCGGGACAAACTTTTCCCTTTACGGCCCGGGGAATTTCGTGTAGAATAGTGGGGAAGAAGAGAGAAGGTGGAACACTGTGAGCGGTTATATTCTGCATCTGCCGGAGGATGAGGGCGTGGTTTTGTCCGGCCCGGTGGCCCGCCGGCTCATTGAGGCAGGCGACGGGGACGCCGCCCTGCTGTACATTGCCGTGCTGCTGAGCCGGGGCAGCGTGGATGACGAGAAACTGCGGGGCCAGCTGGGCTGGCCGGCGGACCGGTTTGACCGGGCGCTGGCCGTCCTCTCCCGCCAGAGGCTGGTGGTGCTGCCGGAGGGGCGGCGCCCTGCTCCACCAAAGCCCCCGGTTCAGGCACCAGCCCCGCCGGAGTATACCCGGCTGGATATGGCTCGAGCGCTGGAGGGCGGGGAGTTCGCCGCCCTCACCAGGGCGGTGGAGGAGAAGCTGGGGAAGAAGCTGACCACCCCGGATTTGTCGGTGCTGCTGGGACTGTATGACTATGTGGGCCTGCCGGCGGATGTGATTTTCCTGCTGGTGGGCTTCTGCGTGGAGCGCTCCGCCGCCCAGTACGGGCCTGGCCGCCGGCCCACCCTGCGGCAGATTGAGAAGGAGGGATACCTCTGGGCCCGGCTGGGCCTCATGACCCAGGCCGGGGCCGCCGCCTATATCAAGAAGTATCAGCAGGGCCGCCGGGACCTGCCCCAGCTGATGAAGCTGCTGCGCCTGGGGGACCGGGCCCCCTCCCCTTCAGAGGAGCGCTACCTGCTGACCTGGAACGAGATGGGGTTTGACCGGGAGGTTATTGAACTGGCCTATGACAAGACCATGCTCAAGTGCAAGGAGCTGAAGTGGCCCTATATGAACAAAATCCTCTCCTCCTGGCACGATAAGGGCCTGCACACCCTGGACCAGGTGGCTGCCGGGGACCGCCCCGGCGGGATGGCCGGGGCGCCCCGACCGGACGGGGAGGCCGCCGCCTCCATCCGGGAGAATCTGGCCCGGATGGAGCGCTACCGCCGCCAGCTGCGGCAGGAGAAGGAGGGACAGTAAGTGGCACAGGACGCCAAGATTATGGCCGCCGCCTGGCGGCGTTTCCAGGCGGACCGGGAGCGCCGCCGGGAGGAACTGGAGCGGCGCACCGCGGAGGTGTACCGCCGCCTGCCCCGGGTGGAGAGCATTGACCGGGAACTGCGGGGCACCGTGGCGGCCATCATGGTTTCCGCCTTTGAGCGGGACGCGGACCCGGAGAGCGCCCTGCAGGCACTGGAGCACCGGAATCTGGCCCTCCAGCGGGAGCGGGCGGAACTGCTGGTGGGGGGCGGCTACCCCTACGACTGCATTGACGGGGCCCCGGCCTGTCAGCTGTGCGGGGACAGCGGCTACCTCCGGGACGGCTCTCCCTGCCGCTGCCTGATGGCCTACTACACCCGGGAGCAGAACGAGCGGCTGTCCAAGCTGCTGGATCTGGGCAGCCAGTCCTTCGATAGCTTCTCCTTCGACTGGTACGACAGCCAGGTCTGGCCGGATTACGGCCTCAGCCCCCTGGACAATATGGAACTGATCTACGACATCTGTGGGGAATTTGCCCACAAGTTCGGGTCCCAGTCGGATAACCTGCTTTTCACCGGGGCGCCCGGGCTGGGCAAGACCTTCCTCTCCGCCTGCATCGCCCGGGAGGTCAGCGACCACGGCTTCTCTGTGGTCTATGACACCGCCGCCCATATTTTCCAGCAGTTTGAGAGCGGGAAGTTTGGCCGGGAGAACCCCTATGAGGAGGACCCGGACCGGGAGATTGACCGCTACCTGAAGTGCGACCTGCTGATTATGGACGATCTGGGTACGGAGATGCTCACCAGCTTTGTCCAGTCCGCCTTTTACCGCATTGTCAATGACCGGCTGATCTCCCGGCGAAAGACGGTGCTCTCCACCAACCTGACTGTGCCGGAACTGGGCCGGCGCTACGGCCTGGCGGTCCAGTCCCGGCTGGAGGGGGAGTACCGGGTCCTGCAGTTTTTTGGTCGGGATATCCGCCGGCTGAAGCGGGACAGATAGAGAACCGCCGGCAAAAGGAGGACACGCTGCGAGGCGTGTCCTCCTTTTTGAAAGCAGGGGCCATGTTTGACGCCGGCTGCACAGGCCTCCTGCTTTTCGCTGAATTGCGATGGGGGGAATAGCTACAGGGGCTTTTCGCGAGAAACGTGTCGCAGAACACAAGTTTATCCCCTGCATCTCAAACCCCTGCTCTGAGACCATGAGAGAATTTGCTTTTATAAGGCTCTGGGATAACAATGCGATCGCAGCGGGTGCCGGAGAAAGCCATATATTCATCTGCTGCATACGCTCGTTTTCCATAATACGCACACTTTTCAAAATCAACATATCCATAGAAAACTGCCTTGGGTGTAAATGCAAAAGCTTGGGTACAACGGGTTCATTGCTGGGACGCTGCTGTACCAAGGCTGACACTGTTACTTCTATTAGGAGGCTGCATTTTTTAATATATTTTTCCTATAGGCGCAACCAGGGGCCCTCCTCCGGCGTCTTTACAGGCGAGGACCGGTCGGGCGGGGCGGCCCCGCCGGGAGGGGCTGTTGCTGAAATGGTGCGTGTCCCGGGAAAACAGAAGGACAGGAGGATAGCGCGGTGACGGACGAGGAGTTGATCGGGCTGTACTTCGCCCGTTCCGAGGAGGCCATCGAGGCCACACGGCGGCAATACGGGGCCTACTGCCTGGCTGTGGCGGGCCGCATCCTGGGCTGCCCAGAGGATGCGGAGGAGTGCATCAGCGACGTGTGGCTCCGGGCCTGGGAGGCTATCCCGCCCCTGCGGCCCGCCTCCCTCAAGGGCTGGCTGGGGACGGTGGCGCGCAACGCCGCCCTCTCCATGTGCCGGGCCAGGGCCCGGCAGCCGGAGCGGGTGGGGGACGGGGCCCTGGAACTGGCCATGGGCCTGTCCGGCGGCCCTGGGGAGCGGCTGGAGGCCAGGGAGTTGGGGGCGGCCATTTCCGCCTTCCTGACCCGACAGCCGGAGCCCATGCGCAGGGCCTTCCTCCGCCGGTACTGGTACGGGGACACGGTGGAGGAGACCGCCCTGCGCCTGGGCTGGTCCCTGTCCCGGACAAAGAGCGCCCTATTTAGGCTGCGAAAAAAGCTGAAGATTTATTTGGAACAGGAGGAATTGCTGCATGGATAAGGAGAAGATCATTTCCGCCATGGGTTACCTGGATCCGACCCTGGTGGGGGAGGCGGAGGCACACCTCCGCCCCCGGCGGAGCGTTGGAAAGATGGCCCTGGTGGCCGCCTGCCTGTGCTTGGCCCTGGCGGGGACGGCCCTGGCGGTAGGGGCGGCCCTGTACGAGGATTTTTTCACCCTGGAGGGGCAGGATGCATACTACAGCGTCTACACCGACAGCCGTATGCCCTTGTCCGCCTTCGCCTCCCACATCCCGGAGTTGGCGGACAGCCAGGGGGATGGCTTCATGGAAAATATGTACCTGTTCGACAGCTGGCAGGCGGCGGAGGACTTCGTGGGGGTGGACGTGATGCGAAACCCCCTCCTGGAGGACGCCCCCATCCGGCCCACCTTCTGCGCGGACGAGAATGGGGAGAACGAGACGAAGTACAACTGCGCCGTCCGCCTGGCAACTAGCGGGGAGACCGGGGACCTGCTCTCCGTGGACGTGGAGACCTCCCTGTGGGTGTCCCCCAACGGGGAGCGGGGCATGGAGCCTGGGGACCAGGGGGGCTGGCTCCAGATCATGGCCCGGATGATCACGGAGATGAACCCCTATGAAAATGGCGGCGGGGTGGGCTTCCTGCTGGATGACCTCGCATCCCTGAGCCGAGAGGAGTACATGACCGCCTCCGACCGGAAGGCCATCATCACCGCCAACGCCTGTCCGGACCCGGACAGCGGCAGGGAGCCCTTTTACCGCTATGTGGCCTACCTGGAGGTGAACGGCGTGTTTTTTGCCCTGGAGACCGGCGGCGCATCCCATGGCGGCCTGGGGCCGGAGGGACTGAAGCAGGTCCTGGACGCCTTCTCCTGACGGTAGGTTTGTCAAGCATATTGGACAGAGCACTCAAATAGCGAAAGCCGGAGGGGAGATCCCATGGGGAAGCTGCTGGAGCAGTGATTGTGGACAGCGAACTGCTTGGCAGGGTCATCGGAGGAGTAGAAACGATGACAGGAGCAAAACCACTTTTGATGCTCATGATCCCGACACGATACCCCTCATTCTGAACGGATACCTCCGTCTGTGGCACAGATAGTCGGCAAAAAACGAAGCAGCCCCCGTGATGCGCTGTCACGGGGGCTGCTTGCTTCGGTCAAATGTAAAAAAGTGTTAAGATATCAAGGCTTTCAGACAAAAAAGATAAGCACGGTAATTCTATCAAAATTACCGTGCTTGCTTGTAACATCGCAACACTATAGATGCCGTTTATGGAATTTGCGGAGTGCGGTTCTTACTCTGAAACCGATTCATTATCCAGAGAACCCGCATCGTCTTCAGGACTGGAAATGAACATTTCCTCCGTGGTCTGCTGCGCCAACTTCAGCTTTTGGGTGATATCAACCAGAGCATTGGTGGTGGCTTCCAGAGCATCAATCGCAGTTGCCATACGCCCTGCCAAGTGATAATACATAGCCTTGTAATCTGGCATGCAGATCCCTCCCAAGCAAATTTTCAATAATCGGCACTGCTCCATGAGACAGTGCCGATTATTGTTTGGCGGAGATGGAGAGATTCGAACTCTCGATACCCTTATGGGGTATACACGATTTCCAATCGTGCGCGCTCGACCAGCTACGCGACATCTCCACATAGTTGTCCGGCTCTTACCAGCCTGTTCAATTGTTGCCGATTAACAGCGAAAATTATTATATCTGGTTTTCCTCACAAAGTCAAGAGATATTCCCGCATTTTTTAAAAAAGTTCTTATTGAATTTGACTATAAACCATGTTGATTTCTCTTTATTTTTATAATATACTTACAAAAATAGGGAGTAAAGGAGGCGATCAATAAAACAGCATATCTTTTCGGTCAGGCCAGCTAACTAATCTTACACAGAATGGAGGATGTAATAAGTGAAAATAAAAAGAAAATTTTTGTCTATGTTGCTCACCTTGATGATGGTTCTTTCCATCATCCCGACTACTGCACATGCAAAAGGTATTGACCAAAACAACTCTACTGACATCATCCCCCAAAATGTTGCAGAAATTATTGCCTCATACTTTCTGCGCGACTCCATTTCTCTCCCAGACATTTCTTGGATCTCTGATACAGAAATTAGCGCCTGCGAAATTATGTACGGCATCGACAATGATGTTTCTGCCTATTCTTTCGAGTTAACAACAGATGGTAATGACACTGGATACATTATCATTTCCGCATATCCAGATGTTCCCAACGTAATATTAGAGTTTTCCGATAAGTCTGCTCCAGTCTATGACCTGCTCGATCTTCAATCTGGCGACACTATTGTTTATACTGGCTTATTGAACTATTATAAGGACAACGGTAGTGAACTCCTCACAACTATTGAAAGTGAAGAAATCTCTCTTTCAGATGTTCCTACACCTTTAGAGGCCACTCGGAGTTTATCTAACCTTCGGTCTGTATCCACCCGTTCCAAATATCCAATCGACGATCCATATGAATGGGCTGATACCTACTATGAAGGACCATTCGTTTATGGCGGAGACTCCATAAATGAATTTGAAAACCACTGTAATTTCCGTACAACTAAAAATTTTTCTGGCTATGATAATCATTGTGGACCTACTGCTATTACAAATCTAATAGAGATGATTGGCAGTTATGAAGACAATTCGACAATTAACAACGACACATATAAAGAAATCTTTGAAAATGTTGTAAACTACGGAATTGAAAATGACTATTTTTCGAATTCTAATGGATCTCCTTGGGAAACTCTAAACAGTTTTATTGAAGGTTCATTTGGCCTATATGATGTCAATGTTACTGTTTCCAGTAAAACAGCAACATTCAGCAACATTAAGACTGAATTAACTAATCATCGTCCTTTTTATCTGACCCTTAAAGATCATCCCGAATATGGCAATCATGGTGTTGCTGCCTACGCATACACAAGGCTTCAGAGTGAATCCACTGGTTATTATTTAAGTTTTGTCAAAATTGCCGATGGATGGGAAAATTACGGTCGCTACTTGGATATTACCTCGTTGGATGAGTCTGATCAGGCCGAATTACGTGCCATCAAATAGAGGAGCTTATCATGAAGATATCTCACCTTTTTAAGCTCCCTCTTTGCCTTATTACAGTGCTTTTATTATTGACCGTTTCCGCTTTTTCTTATGACGGAAAAACCTATCAGACTAAACATTGGTATGATGACGCCGTCATATATTGCTCAGAAAACAGCTTGTTAGTAAACTATTTACAAAGTAACTCTCTGTTGCAAGAACCCGTCACTTGGGCCATTTTTTCTCAAGTACTATCTGATGTGACTGCAAATTATTCGAAAGATCTCTATACATCAGAAACCTGTTCATCTGCTCCAGTGAATTGGGCAAAAAACTTCTCAATTATGGACAACTCCATGTCTGAAAATGGTGTTGTCACCCGTTTAGATGTAGCTATTGCTCTTTCTTCTTTTTTCAGTAGATCTAATGTAGATATCCTTCCTTCTCTATCCACAAGCAATTTTTCGGATTTCTCCAGTATTCCGGATAACTACAAAAACTGTGTTCTGTTCGTTGAGGCAAATTCTCTCATGAAAGGATATAGTGACGGGACATTCTGTGGTAATGACCCACTGAGCATTTGCCAATTAGCGCAAATTCTTTATAACGGAAGGGATCTTTTCTCAAATGTAGTTATGGATAAACTATTTTCATTAGACAAAAGCCAGATAGAGTATGTGGAACTTCAAAACGGTAATACCGGAAATAAAGAGGTCATCACAGAACAAGCTAACCTATCAAACATCGTCCTACTTCTCAATTCTTTTAGGATTGACGATATACAACGTGTTGAAAGTGATGGATGGAGTCATCGGATTAAATTGCATTTCACTTCCGGAGCAGAGGCAGCCTTTTATGTATCTTCCGACAGCGTAACTATAAATAATGTGAAATATATATCTGCTGTCCAACATTTTTCTTCTATACTCTAAAATACCCAATATGGAGCAGGCTCATAGCCTGCTCCATATTGGTATTGTCCGCACTCCATATATAGCAAATTAACTTGGCTCAAACATTATGTTTTTCATTTTTTGTCACTTATGTATGTAGCAAGTCCACTCCGCAAGACTTTGTTGATTGTCTCAGTGAGATTCATCTCAGTATCCAAAGCCATCTTTCTCAACGCCTTATCTATATCCCGATCCAGAAAGTACGACCGCTGCACCCGATCCTTATTCTTGCTGCCAACCACTGCCTTTACGGGACCCTCAGCCGCTGACACCGGAGTTACTTTTGAAAATCAACTTTTTCAAAAAACAAAAAGGGGAAGGGCCGCCCTGCCGGACGGCCCTCTCCCGGGGCTGCCTCAGCGCCCCATGGTGTGCTTGACAGAGGCTGCGGTGGCGTCCACCGCGTTCGTGACGGTCTGCATGGCCTTGCCGGCTGTGGTCCGCTTGCCCTTCGGGGTGCGCAGCGCCATATCCGCCGCTACTCCGGCCACCATGCCCAGAACCATCCCCTTGATAAAACCGTTCATACTCACTCCTCCTCTCGTCCTGCACTAGTATGGCCCGCCGCCGGGCAGATTAAGCGCTGCCGCCGCAGGGTTTTATTTGCTAATTCCTGTCATATCTTATATAATAAAAAATAGCGTAGAACGCTATTTCCTACGGCACATGGGCCGTCCCGGCCCATGCCCGTGATTTCAGCCGCCGGCGGGACGCCGGCATGGCAATTTTTATGTTCGGGCAGCGCTTGGAAATAAAACTTCATGCGCAGGCAGCGCACCACAAAAATTGGAAAAAGCGACGCGCAT
>USMP01000038.1 GCA_900555795.1 uncultured Eubacteriales bacterium | reverse complement strand
TTTGACCATGTGGGCGCGGTTCCCGCCGTACTCCAGGCATTTCCCGGCCTGGCGGTGTATATCCATGAGAAGGAGCTCTGCCCCGCCCATGAGCCCAATCCCCGGTTCTTCCTGCCCCACCAGGGGCCCGGCCAGCGGACCTACGGCGAGGGGGATGAACTGCGGCTGGGGGGCCTCACACTCCAGGTGCTCCACACCCCCGGCCACTCCGCCGGGTCCGTGACGCTGCTGGCGGAGGACGTGATGCTCTCGGGGGACACCCTCTTTATGGAGTCCTGCGGCCGCTGTGACCTGCCCGGCGGGAGTGAGAGAGCCATGATGTCCTCCCTGGCCCGGCTGGGCCGGCTGGAGCGGGATTACCGGGTCTGTCCCGGTCACGGGGGACTGAGCACCCTGGACTACGAGCGGCGGCATAACCTCTATATGAAGGAAGCGTTGGCGCTATGAGGCTGATTTTTCAAGGTCATGACTACCGCTACGCCGTGGAGCAGAGCCTGCTGGCCTTCTTTCCGGCGGAGCGGCCGGTGTACGAGGGGGAGGATGCCAGTACCGCCCGCATTACCCTCACCGCCGGGAAAAAATTTCATACCGCTGTTACCGAACTGTCGATGGACGGCCGCACTGCCCGGGGGGAGGCCCGCCGGGATCTCACGGCGGCGGCGGACGACTATGAGCGGGAGCGGCTGCGCCAGCGGGCGGTGAAGCTGAGTTTCTTCAAGGCTGCCCGCTCCCTTACCGGCCGGACCCCCGCCTGGGGGGCGCTCACCGGTATCCGCCCCGCCAAGCTGGCCGCCTCCCTGCTGGAGGAGGGACACAGCCCCGCGGCGGCGGACCGGATCCTCCGGGACACCTACTTTGTCTCCGCCCAGCGCCGGCAGTTGGCTCTCCAGTGCGCCCAGGCGGGACTGGAGGCCCAGCAGGAACTGGAGCGGGAGGACATCTCCCTCTATATGGGCATTCCCTTCTGCCCCACCCGCTGCGCCTACTGCTCCTTTGTCAGCAACAGTGTGGAAAAGACCTTCCATCTGGTGGAGCCCTACGTGGAGGCCCTGCTGGCGGAGATTGACAGCGCGGCGGATCTGGTGCGGGATCTGGGGCTGCGGGTCAAGTCCTTCTACATGGGGGGCGGCACCCCCACCACCCTGTCGGCCCGGCAGCTGGAGCGGCTGCTGAAGCGGCTGGAGGAGCGCTTTGACCTGTCGGGCACCGTGGAGCGGACAGTGGAGGCCGGCCGGCCCGATACCATTACGGAGGAGAAGCTGCGGGTGCTGCGGGCAAACGGCGTCACCCGGGTCAGCGTCAACCCCCAGACCATGGATGACCATGTCCTGGCCGCCATCGGCCGTCGCCACAGTGCCCAGGATATTCGCCGGGCCATGGATATGGTGGACCGGGCGGGCTTTGCCCATGTGAACATGGACCTCATCGCCGGGCTCCCGGAGGACCGGCCGGACTCCTTCCGCCGGACGCTGGACGAGGTCATTGCCTTCGGCACGGACAACATCACCATCCACACCCTGAGCCTGAAAAAGGGCAGCCGCATCACCCTGGAGGGGACCCGTCTGCCCACGGAGGAGGAGGTGGCGGAGATGCTGGATTACGCCAACCCGGCTCTTCGGGCTGTGGGCTTCAGCCCCTACTACCTCTATCGGCAGAAGTATATGTCCGGCAGCTTTGAAAATGTGGGCTGGTGCCGCCCGGGGGGGACCGGCTGGTACAACATCTACATTATGGAGGAGCTGCACAGCATTCTGAGCCTGGGGGCCGGGGGTTCCACCAAGATGGTGGACCCGGCGGCAAACCGCATCGAGCGGGTGTTCAATCTGAAGTTCCCCCAGGAGTATATCCAGCGCCCGGAGAAGATCCAGGCCAACCAGGAGGCGTTCCGGGCCTTTTATCAGCAGCCGCCGGAGCGGTAAGCGCCTGGCTATAGAAAGGAGTCACATATGGCATATTCCCTGCAGGAGATCAACGACGCCGTCCGCCGGGACCCCAGGGGGTTCGTGGAGGAGAGCGACGACGCATACAACAGAAAAATTGAAAAGGCGGCCCGCCAGATCGCGGAGAACCGGAGAAAGAGCCGCATTGTGCTGCTCTCCGGTCCCTCCGGCTCCGGCAAGACCACCACTGCCAAGAAGATTGAGGCCCGGCTT
This sequence comes from uncultured Eubacteriales bacterium, assembly GCA_900555795.1. Taxonomy (GTDB): domain Bacteria; phylum Bacillota; class Clostridia; order Oscillospirales; family Oscillospiraceae; genus Pelethomonas. The sequence continues at coordinate 6,298 of USMP01000038.1, read as the reverse complement.
GAGGAGATGGGCATCCAGTCCCACGCCATCGCCATGGACAACTACTTCCAGACCGTGGACCCGGCCACCGCCCCCCGGAACCGGGATGGACAGATTGACTATGAGTCCCCCTTCTGTCTGGATATGGACCTGCTCAACCGCCACTTCAAGATGCTGGACCAGGGGGAGAAAATCCATATCCCCAAGTTCGAATTTGCCCGGCAGATCCGCTCCGCGGTCAAGAGCCAGCCCCTCCGGCTGGGGAAGGATGAAATTGCTATTTTTGAGGGTATCCACGCCCTCAACGATATCATTACCGGGAAAAACCCCGACGCCATGAAGGTCTATATCTCCGCCCGGTCCAATATTTTGGATGCGGAGGGGAAGATTGCCTTTAAAGGCACCTGGATGCGTCTGGAGCGGCGCACGGTCCGGGACGCCAAGTTCCGCGCCTGGGAGCCGGATGTCACCATCAAAATGTGGCCCAACGTCCGCCGGGGGGAGAAGCTGTATATTTCCCCCTTTAAAGATAACGCGGATATCCAGTTCGACAGCGCCCTGCCCTATGAGGTCAGCGTCATCCGCCGCTTTGCCCAGCCTCTCTTTGAGCAGCTTCATCTCTCCCCGGATATGGAGCGCTACGAGGAGATCGGCCACCTGGTGGAGGCCTACCCCAAGTTTGAGGCGCTGGACGAGAAGTACGTGGCCGCCGACTCCCTGATCCGGGAGTTTATCGGCGGCGGTATCTACGACGACTGAGGAGGATTGCCATGGGAGTGAAGATCGTGGTAAGCAGGGAGAAGCTGGAGCGGCTGGGCCGCGAGACCAGGCAGGCGGTGCGCCAGGCGGCCGGTGTGGCCGCGGAGGCCGCCGCCGCAGTGGGCCGCCGGGCGGAAAACGCCGTGGCCATGGCCCGGCTGGAGCGGGCCGCAGCGGATGTGGAGGAGGAGATTGCCCTGCAGATGCAGGCCGTGGGGGAACTGCTGTACGCAACCCACCGGGGTACCCCCTCCGACAGCGATGATATCCAGCAGATCCTGGAGTATGTGGACGGCCTCTATGAGGAACTGGAGGGCTACCGTCTGGAGCAGAGGAAGCTGGCGGGGGAGCGGCCCTGTCCCGTCTGCGGCGGGGACAATCAGCCGGACGACGCCTATTGCCGCACCTGCGGCCAGCCCCTGGGCGGGATCTAAGCCGCCGGGGGACGGGTTCACACATTTCAATTTAAAATCGAGGGTATTCCATGTCCAACGAAAAGAAACAGTCCTTTATAGGCGGTGTGACCGTACTGGCCATCTCCACCATCCTGGTGAAACTCTGCGGCGCCCTGTACAAGATCCCCCTGGGCAATATCCTGGGGGAGGAGGGGATCACCCACTTCAACACCGCCTACAACATCTACTCCGTGCTGCTGACCCTCTCCACCGCCGGGCTGCCTCTGGCCCTCAGCAAGCTGGTCAGTGAGGCGGACAGCATGGGCCGCACCAACCAGGTACGTCGGTGCTTCCGGGCGGCCATGGGGCTCTTTGTGGCCATCGGCGCCGTGGGCACGGCGGCCATGCTGCTCTGTACCGAGCAGCTGGCGGCCTGGATGAACAACTCCATGGCCTACTGGCCCATCAAGGCCCTGGGCGTCTCCGTGCTCTGCGTGTCCATCATGTGCGCCTACCGGGGCTACGCCCAGGGACGGCGGAATATGGTTCCCACCGCCGTCAGCCAGCTGATTGAGTCCTTTTTCAAGCTGCTGGTGGGCCTGCCCCTGGCCTGGTACCTGATCCGGGCAGGGTACAGCCTGGAGATCGGCGCCGCCGGGGCGATCCTGGGCGTCAGTGCCGGTATTGTGCTGGCCATGGTGTATATGGTGGTCAACTACCTGCGCCACCGGAGCCAGCTGCCTGCCGGAGGCGATATTCCCCAGAGCTACGGCGCGGTGTTCAAGCGGCTTTTGTGGCTGGGCATTCCCATCACCATCGGCCAGGCGGGCATGAGCATTCTGAACATGCTGGATCAGAAGATCATCATGGGCCAACTCCAGGCCCTCACCGCCCGGGAGATTGCCGCCGGCGTCCTGCCGGCCATGACCGCCACGGAGATCGAGGCGGCCTCCTCCGCGCTGTACGGCCAGTATACCTTCAGCAGCAACCTCTACAACCTGCTGCCCGCCTTTCTGCCCGCCGTGGCCATCAGCCTGGTACCCGCCATCTCTGTGGCGGTGGCCCGCCGGGACCACCGGGATGTGAACCGGGTGGTGTCCGCCAGCTTCCGGCTTATCGCCGCCCTGGCGGTGCCCGCCGGGGTGGGCCTTTCCGTGATGGCGGGACCCATTCTGCTGCTGCTCTACCCCAGCCAGCAGACTGCCGCCGTGGCAGCCGCCTACCATCTGCGCATTCTGGGCATCGCCTCCATCTTTGTGTGCGTGATGCTTCTGACCAACTCCATTATGCAGGCCCATGAAAAGGTCCGGCTGCCCATTTATACCATGCTCATCGGCGGCACGGTAAAGGTGGCCATCAACTACCTGCTGGTGGGCCGCGCGGACATCAACATCAAGGGCGCCCCCATCGGCACCCTGGTGTGCTACGCCCTCATCGCCGTGCTGAACCTGATGCTGGTGTACCGGATGCTGGAGCAGAAGCCCAACTACCTCAGCTTCTTCGTCAAGCCCGTGCTGGCCTCCGCTGTCATGGGGGCCGCCGCTTGGGCCAGCCATGGCCTTTTCAGCCGTGTTCTGGGGGCGGGCTACCTCCGCCAGAGCCTGGCTACGCTGCTGGCTATCGGTGTGGCGGTGGTGGTGTACCTGATTCTGGTCATTGCCCTGCGCATCATTACCCGGGAGGATCTGAAGCTGGTGCCCAAGGGCGACAAGATTGCCCGGCTGTTCCGCCTGCGCTGACAAGAGGACGGAAAAGGTTGGTAAAATTTTGCTTTTACCGGTTTTCCTGGATAAAAATCTTGCAACGCAGGGAAAAGTATGGTAGATTAAGTATGCGCGTAATAGGGGGCGAAGGCCCTGATTACAAATGAAAAAGGAGAGTATGTTCATGAATAAAGCTGAACTGATCAATGCCGTGGCCGAGAAGGCCTCTTTGTCCAAAAAAGATTCCGAGGCCGCTGTCAGCGCTATGCTGGACGCCGTCACCGCCGCCCTCCGTGATGGGGAGAAGGTACAGCTGGTTGGCTTTGGCTCCTTTGAGGTAAAGAAGCGGGAGGCCCGGGTAGGCCGCAACCCCAAGACCAAGGAGGCCATCCAGATCCCCGCCTCCACGGTTCCCACTTTTAAGGCTGGCAAGGCTTTGAAGGACGCTGTTTCCAAGTAAGCGGAACGAGGCGTGTGCAGGGAGCGCGGCAGTGGCCGCGCCCCCTGCTTTAGTTTTTTGGGAAGCCCGCCGGCACTCCGGGCCGGCCCGGTTTGCCCCGGCTTTTGTGAGAGGAGCGTACCATGCGTCTTGACAAATATTTAAAGGTATCCCGGCTTATTAAGCGGCGCACCGTGGCCAACGAGGCCTGTGACAATGACCGGGTGATGGTGAATGGCCGGCCGGCCCGGGCCTCCTACGAGGTGAAGGTGGGGGACACAATCTCCATCCGCTTCGGTGAGCGGACGCTGACGGTGGAGGTGCTGGCGGTCCAGGAGAACGCCGGCAAGGCCGATGCCGCCGGACTCTACCGGGAACTGTAAGCAGGCATAAACCGGACAGACCTCCCATATATATCTAGGGAACCGCAGATGCCGCCGGCGCGTGCCGGCCGGCTTCGTGCTTTCCTGGAGAAATGCTGATATGGGAGGACTTGTCATGCCCTATGAAGATATGAGCGCGGCCCAGCACCGGCTGGAACTGGATGGCCGGGAGCGGCTGGTGGTATCCGGGGTGGAGGAGGTGGAGCGTTTTGACGAGGAGGAAATCGTCATGAACACCACCGCCGGCACCCTGGTGGTGGGCGGCACAGGGCTGCACATCGGGAAGTTGAACCTGGACGGCGGCGAACTGCACGTGGACGGGACGATCCACACCCTGCTCTACGAGGATACGCTGCCCGCCCGCCAGGGTGGGCTGCTGCGGCGCCTGTTCGGATAGGCAGGCGCCATGGGCAACTATGTCTCAGAGCAGCTGGCGCTGTTTTTGCGCTCCGCTCTGCTGGGGGGCGTGCTGGGCCTGGTGTATGATCTGCTGCGGGCGGTGCGCCGGCTGGGGGGAGGCGTGCTGGGGGGCGTGCTGGACGCGCTGTACTGTCTTCTCTCCGCCGCGGCGGTGTTTTTCTTTGTCATGGCGGGGGACGGGGAACTGCGCATCTTTATCCTGCTGGGGGCGGGGGGGCTGGTGCGGGCCTACACCCAGTCCGCCAAGGACGCCCTGGACGCGGCGGGCATCTCGGTGCTGTTTTTCTGCCTGCTGAGCCAGCCCCTGCGTCCTCTGTGGGACTTTTGGCTGGAACTTGCCCTGGCTCCCCTCCGGCTTTTGGGCAGTATTTTAAAAAAATGTGGAATAGTTTTCAAAAAACTCTTTTCTTTTTTTCAAAGGTGGTTTACAATAATACATAAGAAGGCCCGGGGTGTGTGGTCCGGCGGGAAGGGGAGGGAGAACAGCCTTGGCGAGAAACGGCGAAAAAAACACGCAAAAGCGTCCCAGCGGCAAGCTGACGGGCCTGATTCTGGCAGTCCTCCTTCTGGGCATAGGCGTGCAGGTGTACCACCTGAACGGGCAGCTGGAGATGGCCCGGGCGGAGCAGGCAGTGTATGAGGCCCGGCGGGATGAACTGCTGGCGGCCAACCAGCAGCTTGCGGAGGATATTGCCAACAGCACCGATCCGGAACTGATTGAGGAGATTGCCCGAAACGACCTGGGCATGATTGGCCCCGGTGAAAAGGTGTTTATTTTCAATAATTAAGCAAAAAATCCCCGGCTCCTTCAGGAGCCGGGGATTTTTTATTTTTTGTAGGGCACGTGCCAGATGATGTCGGCATAGTCCGCGATGGAGCGGTCAGCGGCAAAGATGCCGGAGCGGGCAATGTTGTGCAGGCTCATGCGGTTCCACTGCTCCCGGTCCCCATAGGTCTCTACCATTCGCCGCTCCGCGGCGCAGTAGGAGGCGAAATCCGCCAGGAGCATATATTCGTCGGCGGGGCAGCCATGGCCGAAGAGCAGCCGCTCCACCAGATCGTCGTAACGCATACCGTCGGAGAAGCCGGCGCTGATCTGATCCAGCACCCGGTGCAGGGCGGGGTCCCGGCTGTACAGCCGGTAGGGGTTGTAGCCCGTGGCCCGCATCTCCTTCACCTCGTCGGCTTTCAGACCGAAGAGGAATATGTTCTCGTCCCCCAGCACCTGGTGCATCTCCACATTGGCCCCGTCCAGGGTGCCCACGGTGAGGGCGCCGTTCATCATGAACTTCATGTTGCCGGTGCCGCTGGCCTCCTTGCCGGCAGTGGAGATCTGCTGGCTGACCTCACTGGCGGGCATGAGCATTTCCGCCATGGACACCCGGTAGTTCTCCAGGAAGAACACCTGGAGCCGGTCCTTGCAGATGGGGTCGGCGTTGATCTGGGCGGCCAGGGAGTTGATGAGGCGGATAATTCGCTTGGCCACGGCGTAGCCCGGGGCGGCCTTGGCCCCAAAGAGGAAGGTGTGCGGATGCATCTCCATATTGGGGTTGTCCCGCAGCTGGAGGTAGAGGTGGGTGATGTGCATCACATTCAGCAGCTGCCGCTTGTACTCATGGAGCCGCTTGACCTGCACGTCGAAGATGGCGTCGGTGTTCACCAGCACACCCTGTTCGCGCTTGGCGTATTTGGCGAAGGACAGCTTGTTGGTCCGCTTGATCTGCTCCAGACGCAGCAGGACCTCCTTGTCGGCGGCCCAGCCGTCCAGCTTTTTCAGGGCCTCCCCGGGGTGGGTCAGATAGGCGTCCCCTCCCGTCAACTCCCGGATCAGGCTGTCCAGTCCCGGGTTGATCTCCGCCAGCCACCGGCGGTGGTCGATGCCGTTGGTGACATTTTTAAACTTCCAGGGCTCCATGCCGCAGGCGTCCTTGAATACGTCGTGGCGGAGAATGTCGCTGTGGAGGACGGATACGCCGTTGACAGCCATGCCCCCGGCGATGCAGAGGTTGGCCATGCGGACCTCCCCGTCCCAGATGACGGCCATGCTCTTCACCTTGGCCTCGTCGTGGTAGAAGGCCTCCACCTTGGCCTGCCAGCGCCGGCCGATCTCACAGAGAATCTGCCACACCCGGGGCAGCAGGGTCTGGACCAGATCCTGGGGCCAGCGCTCCAGGGCCTCGGAGAGAACGGTGTGGTTGGTGTAGGCCACGGAGTGGCTGG
>USMP01000037.1 GCA_900555795.1 uncultured Eubacteriales bacterium | reverse complement strand
AGATCTGAGGCGGGTGCGGCGCGCCCCGGCGGGACGCGCTTTCTCCCCGGGCGGCACTTCCGCCGGCAGGGGATCCTGTCTTTCATATCATATTTTCGCCGTCGTGTCAACCGCCGCGGCGTGCTCTGGGAGGCCCCATGAACAGGTTTTTTCGCACTTTTTTCCTCTGTTCATTTCTCGCGGTCACATTATCGGTTTCTGCCCGCGCCGCAGAGGACACACTAAAGGTGGGCCTCTACTATGGCGGCAGCGCCCTTTTCTCCGCCAATCTGCAAAATTACCAGGGCTCCGGCTACTATCTGGGCTGGTTCGACGAGGAGACCCGGGACTTTGTGGAGGTGGGATACCTGGGGCAGGAGAAGATCTCCATGACTGCGGATGGAACAATTTACATCAGCGGCGGCACCTACTACGCCGGGAAGCCCTCTCATGTGGAGGCCACGGTGGGTGGGTACCATGTGCAGCTGGAGGAGGTGTTCACCTCCTTTGATGAGGCGTCCTATGTGGCAGAGCAGTTTGATGGCGGCTTTGTGGCCTATGTGGGCGGAGATTACCGGGTGCGGGCGGGGCATTTTACTGCCCGGGAGGACGCGGAGGTGGCGGCGGCCACCTATGCCACCTATGCCTGGCAGGACCGGTGGGGGGATATGTACGCCTTCCGCGGACAGGTTGTAACCCCCAGCGCCACCGGTGTGACCATTACGGAAACCACTACGGATACTATTTTATTCGAGTTTGATTGCTCTGGTGCCAAATCCCTGGGCGTTCTGCCGGACGGCGGCCGTGGGGAGCCGCTGACCTGGTTTAAGGGGTATAAGTGGTACGGCGGCTTTGAGTACCGCCGCAGCACCGGCGGCAATATTAATGTCATCAATGTGGTGGGGGTGGACGACTACGTTCGGGGGGTTTTGCCCTATGAGATGAATAATGCATGGCCCATGGAGGCGCTGAAAGCCCAGGCCGTGGTTGCACGCACCTACGCTCTGCTCCAGAACAAGCACTACGCCAGCTATAAGTTTGATGTCTGCAATACCACCGACTGCCAGGTATACCTGGGAGCCAACCAGGCCACCGCTGCCACAGACCAGGCTGCTCTGGATACGGCGGGGATTGTTGTCACCTACGGCGGAGTCTATGCGGAGACCACCTATTATTCCAGTAACGGCGGAGCGTCTGAGAGTGCGGAAAATGTGTGGACAAAAGCGGTGCCCTACCTGGTGGGCAGGGAGGACCCCTATGAGGCGACCATCACCATCCCGAACTATACCTATACCGTAACCTACACCTACAGCCAGCTGACCACCTTGCTTCAAAGCAAGAATTACAGTATTGGCCGCGTCACAAGCGCCTATGTTTCCCGCAGCACACCCACTGGAAACGTAGCGGCAGTGACCTTTCGGGACAGCAGTGGCAAGACCATCACCATCACCGGCGAAGCCTGCCGTACCGTCCTCTCCAGCAGTATGTTTGGTGAGGGAAAGTCTGTAAAGAGTATGCACTTTACAATCTCTGGCGGCGGGGGCGGACATTACTTTGTAAACGGCAGCGGTACGCTGGGGGGCCTGGATGGGCTGTATGCTGTCTCCGGCGGGGGAGATCTGGGCCGGCTGGAGGAAGGGGAGACCTATGTGCTCACCTCCTCCGGTATGTCGCTGCTGGAGCCGGCGGACGACGGCGCCCCTTCCGCCGACGGCATTACCATTACCGGTTCCGGCTCTGGCCACAATGTGGGCATGAGCCAGTACGGCGCCAAAGCCATGGCGGAGTTGGGATATACCTATGAGGATATTCTCTATTTTTACTATGCGGATATTGACCTGGAAAGGGTTGGACGGAGCCAGTGAAAACACATGATTTTTATTTTGATCTGCCCCAGGAGTTGATTGCCCAGACACCTATGGAGCAGCGGGACCAGTCCCGTCTGCTGCTGTTGGACAAGCAGTCGGGGGCCTGGGAGCACCGGCACTTTTACGAACTGCCACAGCTGCTTCAGCCCGGCGATTGCCTGATCTTAAACGATTCCCGGGTACTGCCCGCCCGGCTGCTGGGACACCGGGTGCTTCCGGACGGCAGTATGGGGGGCGCCTGTGAGATTCTGTTGCTGATTGACCGGGGAGAGAACACCTGGGAGTGCCTGGTGCGGCCCGGAAAAAAACTGCGGCCGGGGGCGAAGGTATCCTTTGGAGACGGGCAGTTGACCGGCGAAATCACCCAGGAGGTGGCTGGCGGAAACCGGTTGGTTCGCTTCCAATACCAGGGAATTTTTCTGGAGGTGCTGGAGCGGCTGGGACGGATGCCTCTGCCGCCCTATATTAAAGCGGAACTGACGGACCAGGAGCGCTATCAGACGGTGTATTCCCGGGTCAGCGGCTCTGCCGCCGCCCCCACGGCAGGGCTACATTTCACCAAGGAACTGCTGGAGGAGATTCAGGCCGGGGGCGTGGCCATTGGCTATGTAACACTCCATGTGGGCCTTGGCACATTTAGACCTGTAAAGGAAGAGAACATTACAGATCATGACATGCATAGTGAGTACTGCGTCATCCCCCGTGAAACGGCGGACCTTATCAATCGCACCAAGGCCTCCGGGGGCCGGGTCATCTGTGTGGGCACCACCTCCTGCCGGACAGTGGAGAGTTGGGCGGCGGAGGACGGCCATATGGAGGCAGCAGCGGGCTGGACAAATATCTTCATCTATCCTGGCTACCGCTTTAAGGTTCTGGATGGATTGATTACCAATTTTCACCTGCCAGAGAGCACCCTCATTATGCTGGTCAGCGCACTGGCTGGCCGGGAGCATATCCTCTCCGCCTATCAGGAGGCTGTCCGTCAGCGCTACCGGTTCTTTTCCTTTGGTGATGCCATGTTCATTCGATAGAATCTGTCAAAAGGGGCCTGAAGCCCTGGGTCTTCTGGCCTCTTTTGCTATGCAAAAGCATAGCAAAAGGGCCATCGTGCCGCTGAAAGCGGCACGGCCATAAAATCCGAGCGCGTGGGCCGGGACTGCCCACATGGGCGTAAAAATTCATGCGTATCGCTTTTTCCAATTTTCGTGGTGCTCTGCCTGCGCATGAAGTATTATGCCAGAGTTGCTCTGGCACGGCATGTGGTCGATGCATCTTGAACTTTGCCAGGGGGACGTGTATAATAAAAAAACTGCTGCACAGGAGTTTCTGCATATAGGCTGGCTTGGGCTATATACCGGGTTTCGGGACATCGGCCTCGTTATGAAATTTGCAGGTGGTGGCGGGAACTCAAAACGCCCCATGCAGGGGGAAGGGCAACGGTGTACACCGGGGAGGGACAGGCCATGTTGGAACTGATTAAGGGGACTGTGGGAGACGCGGCGGCGCCGGTCATCTTCCTGGCGCTGTTTTTGGCGATTGGTGGTGGCGCACTGTGGCTGACGCCGCGGATTGCCCGGTGGCTGGACAAACGCTCCGCCTCTCACAAGGGCTACTATGACGGCATGCTGGAGACGCCTCCGGAGGAGGAACATCGGGAGGACCAGTGATCTGACTGCCCAAATCGCAGCCCTTCCTTGGCCGCGGCGCCATACGCGTACAATCAAAGGATACCATAGGAGTGAATGGATGTTTGAAGTAACGAAAACCCAGGGACGAGCCCGCCGGGGGCGGTTTTCCTGTGCCCACGGAGGCACAGTGCAGACCCCGGTCTTTATGAACGTGGGCACCCAGGGCGCCATCAAGGGTGGGCTAAGCGCCCACGATCTGAAGACCGTCAAGTGCCAGATTGAACTGAGCAACACCTATCACCTTCACCTGCGTCCCGGAGATGAGACGGTGCGGCAGCTGGGAGGACTGCACCGGATGATGGACTGGGACGGCCCCATTCTCACCGACTCCGGCGGCTTCCAGGTGTTTTCTCTGGCGGGGCTGCGCAAAATCACCGAGGAGGGTGTCACCTTTGCCTCCCACATCGATGGCCGGCGCATTTTTATGGGGCCTGAGGAGTCCATGCGCATCCAGGCAAACCTGGGCAGCGACATCGCCATGGCCTTTGACGAGTGCGTAGAGAACCCTGCCCCTTACGACTATGTGAAGCGCTCCTGCGAGCGGACCCTCCGCTGGCTGGAGCGGTGCGCGGCGGAGCACCAGAGCCTTGTGTCCCGGCCGGATTGCCTGAATCCGGGACAGCTGCTTTTCGGCATCAACCAGGGGGGGACCTATGAGGATCTGCGCGTCTGGCACATGGACGCCATCGCACAGATCCCCTGTGATGGCTACGCCATCGGCGGTCTTGCGGTGGGGGAAGAAACGGAGGTTATGTACCGCATAATCGACGCGGTGGAGCCCCACATGCCCCCGGACAAGCCCCGGTACCTCATGGGGGTGGGCACCCCCAGCAACATCATTGAAGGGGTTTGGCGGGGCGTCGACTTCTTTGACTGTGTCATGCCCGCCCGCAATGCCCGTCACGGGAAGCTTTTTACCTGGTCCGGCAGCCTGAACATCAAAAATGAGAAGTACCGCCTAGACACCAGCCCCATTGAGCCTGGCTGTACCTGCCCCGTGTGCCGCAGCTTCTCCCGGGCTTACCTGCGCCACCTCTTTAAAGCGGAGGAAATGCTGGCCATGCGCCTGGCGGTGCTGCACAACCTGTGGTTTTACAACACCCTGATGGAGCGCATCCGGGAGGCCCTGGACGAGGGAAATTACGACGCTTTCCGGGCGGAATACACCGCAAGGCTGGAGGAAAGGCTATAGAGCCGCCACATCTGAAATTTACCTCTTGCCAAAACTGACAAACTTTTGTATAATAGAAGCAATCTGTTCATTTTGAAGGAGATTTTTACCATGGATTATGCTTCCCTGATTATGATCGTTGTCATGATCGCCGTATTCTATTTCCTGATGATCCGCCCGGAGAACAAGCGGAAGAAGCAGGCGGAGGAGATGCGCAACAGCCTGAAGAAGGGCGACCAGATCACCACCATCGGCGGTATCATGGGCCGGATTGTGATGGTGACGGACGAGACAATCATCATTGAGACCAGTGATGACCGGGTCCGCATGGAGTTGGCCAAGTGGGCTGTTTCCACCAATGCTAGCCAGCAGGTTGCGGATAAAAAGGGCAAAAAGGCCAAAGATGAGGAGGAGACCCCCAAGATTGAGGAGGGATCCGACAACGAGGTTCAGTAAGGCCCCGCATAACCGCGCCTCCCGCACAATATACTGGTTTACCAGTATCGTTGTGCGGGAGGTGCTTTTTATGTCGAAAGTTGTGATGTCGCTGCCCCAGGGGATTATCAAAAACAGCCTCATTGGCGGTACGGTGGCCCTGGCAGCCTACCTGCTGCTGCAGATGGCCTGTGCCCTGCTGATCCACCGGGAACTGATAGGAATGGAGGCCATGTACCCCATGGTGTGTGTATCCGCCGCTGTGGCCGCATTTCTGGGCTGCGGATACAGCGTACTGCGCCGAAGGGAGGCAGCCGTACTGACGGCATCAGCGGTGGTGGCGGTATTTTTGACCGTGACACTGGCAGCCGCATTTGTCACGGCAGACGCCATCGCTGTGGAGAACGGCCTGACGGGAGTTGGACTGTCCATGGCGGCAGGGGGGCTGGCGGCGACGCTGGTGGGGTCCAATCTGCCTGGCAGCAAGCGCGGGGTGGGGAAGGGAAGGGGACGCAGACGGCGCTGGCATTGACAGGCCGACATGGCTGTCAATTGATGAAATCACCAAAATCGGAAAAAAGCAGCCCTCCCAACTCCATGTGGGAAAAGCGTGCGATTACAATTTGTAATCACACGCTTTTCCCACATGTGGTACCGCTTTCCAAATAAATCCACAAAATGTTCCGGGGACGGCGGGCGAAAAAAGTCTGTTTTCCTGCCCGGTTTCATAGGTTTACATAATATTATTTACATAAGTTTTCGTGATAATTGACAAAAACTTTTTATTTTCCGAAATTCCCTTGCGAAACCAAGTGAATTGCACTATATTTATAAATACCTTGTTTTTCCAGAGCGAGTCGCTAGTCCACATAAAAGGCTTAAATGCAGCCCTTGCGGATTTCTGCGCGGGGCGCTTCTAAACCTTGTCCACCTGGCATATGCTGGATGCGAGGTGATGGAGACATGCGTGGAAGGCCCGCTTTACGAATGATCCGGTTCCGGCCCTGGGACCCATCTATGGTGCGCGGAGTGCTGCTGGCCCTGTTTTTCCTGACAGGGGCGCTGCTGGGGTATTTTTATGCCCGCTCCTGCCACGTGGCGGAGCCAGAGGCCCTGTCCCTGTATCTGCGGGATTTCTGTGCCGCCTATGACGCCGGAAGCGTGACGGTGTCCCTAGCCAGCTGTGCGGTGCTCTATCTTAGCTACACGGCGCTGGCCTTTCTGCTGGGGTTTGCCTCCATCGGCGCGGCGTTGATCCCGCTTTTGTCCGGGGCTTTTGGCTTTTTTACCATGTACACCATCTCCTGCTTCGTATTGGCATATGGCCGGGGTGGGGTGCTGTTGGCCCTTGCAGCGCTGGTAGTGCGGCTTCTCTTCTGTGTGCCCTGCTTTTTTGCCGTGGCGGGGGAGGCCTGGCCGCTCTCCACAGCTCTGGCCATGCTTGCTCTGGGCAGGGGGAAACGTTCCGCTCCTGTTTTGTATGGGAGCCGGTATTTTTTGCTCTTTGTGCTGTGTGTTGTGATTTTAACTGTTGGCATCTGCTGCGAACGGTTTTTGACGCCCCTTTTGTTCCGTCTGGCGCTGGGGACGGTGATTTAAAATGTTTTTGGGAGAGGAGGGAGATGCCGCTGTGGCGGATCTGATCGCTGCGTACACCGCCTATCTGGAGAAGGAACGGCATTCCTCCGCCAATACGGTCAGTTCCTATGTGCGGGATGTGACCCAGTTCGCGGCCTACCTGCATGATGCGGAGGATGAGGAACTGGACCAGGGCGAGGCCGCCCATATTGAGCGCTACATGGCCTATATGGCCGGCAAGGGTAAGTCACCCGCCAGTGTGGCCCGCAGCGTGGCATCCCTCAAGTCCTTTTACAGCTATCTCATGGGGCAGGGGCTGGTGTCCTCCAACCCCGCCAAAGGCGTTACCCCGGTACGCACCGAGCGGAAGTTCCCTCAGATCCTCACCGGCAAGGAGGTGGAACTCTTTTTAGAGCAGCCCCAGTGCGTGGATCTTAAGGGCTATCGGGATCACGCCATGCTGGAACTGCTATATGCCACCGGCATTCGGGTCAGCGAACTGATCAACCTGAATCTGGACGATGTGAACCTCTCCGTGGGCTTTATCCGCTGCTCCAGCCGGGGCAAGGAGCGGATGATTCCCCTGTACGCCACCGCTGTCCGGGCGTTGGCGGACTATATGAAGGAGATCCGCCCCCAGATTGTCCTGGACGTAGGGGAGGAGGCTCTGTTCGTCAACATGAGCGGCGAACGGATGAGCCGTCAGGGATTCTGGAAGATCATCAAGTTCTACCAGCAGAAAGCGCAGATCGATAAGGATATCACACCCCACACCCTGCGCCACTCCTTCGCCGCCCACCTGCTGGAGAACGGGGCGGACCTGCGCTCCATCCAGGAGATGCTGGGCCATGCGGATATCTCCTCCACCCAGATCTACTCCCACATGGTCAAGCAAAAGCTGCAAAATGTATACCACAAGGCCCATCCAAGGGCGTAAATGGTGTTCAGATCCCCCGCCGGAAGCCAAGCCCGGCGGGGAATCTTTTGCGCTATGGGACGTTGAGAGTACTGGAAAGCCACTTGTTCCCGGCCCATTTGTGTGCTATGATACCCCCAAAAGAACTACAACCGGGAAAGGAAGGCATACGCTATGATTGATCTCACCCAACACCATCTTTTTGACGGCGGCATGGGTACCATGCTTCAGGCCGGGGGCCTGGAGGCAGGTCAGTGTCCGGAGAAATTAAATCTGACCGCGCCGGAGCGGATTTTCGCCGTTCACCAGGCCTATATCCGGGCTGGGGCGGATATTCTGACCGCCAATACCTTCGGCGCCAGCCGGCGAAAGCTGGGAGAGGACCCGGCGGCCTGCATCGCCGCCGGAGTCCGCCTGGCCCGGGAGGCCGCAGGGGAGGACGCCTACGTGGCGCTGGATGTGGGGCCTCTGGGTGGTATGCTGGAGCCCTACGGGGATATGACATTTCAAGATGCCTATGAGCAGTTCGCGGAGATTATGGACGCCGGGGCCGGGGCGGACCTGGTGCTGATAGAAACCATGAGTGATCTGCTGGAGGCAAAAGCCGCCCTGCTGGCCGCCAAGGAGCGCACTGGCCTTCCGGTATTTGTCACCATGACCTTTGGGGAGGATGGGCGCACGTTCCTGGGTGTGGACCCCGCCACCGCCGCCGTCACCCTTACCAGCCTGGGGGCGGACGCGGTGGGGCTGAACTGCTCCCTGGGACCGAAGGAGATGGGCCCGTCCCTGGAGGCCATGGCCGCCGCCACCCACCTGCCTC
>USMP01000036.1 GCA_900555795.1 uncultured Eubacteriales bacterium | reverse complement strand
GTCCCAGTCCAGCAGCTCGCTCCAGATTTGGTTAGCCTCGCTCAGGGTGCCGCTGGTCAGGGTGAACTTTGCGCCGCTCTTGTCCACATTGACCGCGCCCCAAGAGTTGCCGCTGGTGTTCAGGTTGGTGGCGGTCACTGTGGAGGCGTTGACGACCAGACCAGCGTTCTTGCTGTTCTGAAGCGTCACATTGCTCAGGGTCACGCCCGTGGCCTGATAGACGTTCAAGCCGCAGGCCTGACTGCTGCTGTTCAGGGTCACATTGGACAGCGCCACATTGTTGGAACTGATATGAACCAGATTCTTGTAGCCGTTCTCGCCGCTCCAAGATGTATTGTTTGCGGAAATGGTCTTTCCGTTGCCGTTGATGGTCAGGGGTTTGTCGATGCTGAGCTGTGCGGTCAGCTGAATGTTATCCAGCAGAACGATGGCGTCGTTGGTACTGGCGGCATTTACAGCGGCTTGCAGCGTCTCGTAGCCGGTAGAGCCAATCGACGCGACATAGGTCTTGCCGGAATCGGCAGGCGCTACATAGGAATAGCCGCAGACGGTGCAGGTATACTTCGTGCCGCCCTCGACAGCAGTGCCCGCATCATAGGTACAGGCTTCGTCATCACAAATATAGTGGCCGCAATCGTTGAAACGGACACACTTGATATCGTGAGTTCCGTTGCCGTTGCTGATCGGCTTGTCTTCCTTGTGGCCCAGAGCCGGAATGGCCTCTGTATAACTGGCGCCGCAGGAGCAGGTATACGTTTTCACGCCCTCTGTGGTACAGGTGGGCTGGGTGGTTACCGTCCCGATATAACTGTGCCTGTGGCTGGAGCCGCCGGAGGAACCGCCAGAGGAGCCGCCGCCCTCGTTGCCGGAGCCGCTGCCTCCGTTGCCGCCGCAGCCGGCCAGGAGAGCCGCCGTCAGAGCAACGGCCATAATGATTGCAAGAAACTTTTTCATGGTTGGAATTTTCCTTTCCTTCATATGTCAAACTTTCTTTGGAACGTTTTCAGAATAAACCGGATGGGTAAAATCAGAAACAGCGGGTATGTTAAATATAGGTAAAACGGCAAAAAAGTTGGACGAGACCGGGATTTTTTTCTGGTATCAGTATTGTATCGCCAACTTCACCGGGATATGCATGGCGCCCGGCGGGATTTCCACCTTGCGCATCGGGAAAAGTTGGTGCATAATGGCAGAGAAAGCAGTATGCCCATCCCAGAGAAGGGGGACGCGCCCATGAACAAAAAGCGGATACGCCAAATGAACGGAAGCCTCCTGCGCCGCCTTACCACCCAGCCCGCCGTCCGCTGCCTGGCTGCCCGCCGGGGGTGGCTCACGGAACTTTTGGAGGAACAGAACTACATGCAGCGCTTCGCCCCTCTCTACCAGGGCCGGCGGCTGTGCTGCGGGGATGTGCTGGCACTGTGCCGGGGAGAACTGGACGTTCTCTCCCCGGAGCCGGAGGAGGGGTGGCTTCTCTTTGCCTACGAGTTTGCCCGGAGGGGACTCTTCCCGGAACCGGAGTTTGAGCAGCGCCGCCAGATCCACGGCGCCGGAGCCACCTTCTTTTTGGCCCTTTTACAGGTGCTGCTGGACGCGGAGCGGGCCATCCTTCCGGCGGACCCTCTCTGGCAGCTGGAACTGCTGGAGGAGGCGGAAGTGGCGGACAGCCCGTATCAGGACAGCTACCGGCTGTTCTTGCGCAGCTACCGCCGGGAATTCGTCTATGAGATGATGCGCCTGGGCCTGGAGGTAACGCCCTATCGAACGCTGGAGCACATCGCCGGGGTTCACCATGTGGCCCTCTCCGTGGCCCGGGATCTGAAGCGCTCCGGGGTGCCCATCGACCTGGCCCTGGTGTCCGGCAGCGCAGCCGGTCACGATATCGGCAAGTTCGGCTGCCGCCCGGGGGAGCGGGTGCCCTATCTACATTATTATTATACCGACCTGTGGTTCCGCCGCCGCCACATGGAGGATATCGGCTATGTGGCAGCCAACCACTCCGTCTGGGATCTGGAACTGGAGTATCTGTCGGCGGAGTCCCTGGTGCTGATCTACGCTGATTTCCGCGTGAAGCAGGAGCGGGGGGCGGATGGCCGGGAGGTCACGCGGATCTCTACGCTGTCAGAGGCCTTCGACGTGATTCTGCACAAGCTGGACAATGTCACCAGCGCCAAGAGAACCCGTTACACCTTTGTCTATGCCAAACTGCAGGATTTCCAGCGGTATATGGAGCAGATGGGGGTGGACCTGACCCTCTCCGGCCAGCCCCGGGAACGGGAGCGGATGAAGGACGTGGCCCTTCTTAGCCAGCAGGAGGCGGTGGAGGCGCTGCGCCGTCTGGGCGTGGAGCACAATATTGCCCTGATGCACCGGCTCACCAGCCAGCGCAGCTTCGCGGGCCTTTTGGAACTGGCCCAGGGTGAGACGGACTGGCGGCGGCTGCGGGCGTATCTGGGCGTGTTTGAGTCCTACTCTGTTTATCTGAGCACGCCGCAAAAGGTGCAGACCCTGGCTTTCCTATACGAACTGCTGATGCACCGGGAAGGGGACATCCGCCGCCAGGCGGCAGCCCTCATGGGGGAGATCATTGGCCGGTTTCACGCCGGATACGTCAAGGAAAAACCGGCGGACCGCCCGCCGGACAGCCGGGCTGTCACAGATTTGGACCAGTGGCGGCTGTATCTGGACAAGATCCTCTATCCCGACCACAAGCTGATGCAGCAGCACAAGCGGTGGATCAATTTTACCCTGAAGATGGTGGTCAACTCCCTGCTGGACAAGTGCGAGCCGGAGCGGCAGGAGGAGTTCCTGGCGGTGCTGCTGCGCTGCTACCGGCGGCCGGAGCAGCTGGACGACGAGATCGCCTTTCAGCTGCTGGAGACGGCCACAGCGCTGCCGCTGGCGGTGTGCACCGACCGGCAGCGCTATGACCTGCTGGATTTTGCCGAGACGCTGGCCAAGCGGGAGGCGCTGACAGTGCGGGTGGGGGCGGTGCTGCTGCTGGGGTACCTGCGCACGTTTGTCTCCGCCCATGACATCATCCATCACGCTCTGCGCGCCGTCCGGTGCGGAGACAGCCGCTCCCTGGAACTGCTGCGGGAATTGATGCTGCGGGAACTCACCGGCGGCGGGGGGCCGCTGCTCCTGGACGAGGAGGCCGTGTCGGAGATTTTTCTGGATAACCTCAAAACCGCCACGCCATGGGTGGTAAAGGAGGGAAACATCCGGCTTCTGTCGGACTATGCCCGCTCCGGCGGGGGGCAGCTGCTCCACATCGCCACCCACTTCTCCAACCTTATCAAAGTCAGCGACCGGGTGACGGTGCGCCATACCGCCGGCGCGGCGCTTTTGGCCATCGCTCCTCTGCTTACGGTGGATCAGCGCAACGAAGTGGCGGTGGAACTGAGCCGGGGGCTGGAGATCGGCCAGCAGGAGTTTTCCAAGTATATCCCAGAGTATCTGGGCAGGTTCTGCCTTTGGCTGCCGCCGGCCCAGCTGGAGGAGGTGCTGCGGGACCTGGGCGGCTACCTTTGCTCCTCCAATGGCCGGGTGGTGGCCGGGGGCCTGGATACGGTGGGCGTCATCTATGAGTCCTATGATACCTATCGGATCCGCTTTCCCCAGGAGGACAGCGCCTACCGCCGCCGCCGGGAGCGGCTGCTGGGGATGCTGCTGAAGGGGCTGGCGGGCTTCCGGGGGGAGGTGCGCCAGGAGGCCATGTTCGTGCTGGGGCGGTTTGTGTTCGGCTCCGACGTGCTGGGCCGCCACGAGAAGCGCCGAGCCTTCCTGCTGACACTGAAAAAGATTCTGGCCCTCATGGGCGAGGAGGGCCGGGACGAACTGACCTTCTACTACCGCGCCGCCATGCTGGGGCGCATTTACCGGTTTATTACAGAGCAGGAGGTACTCCACGGCGGCTTCCATTTTGAGCAGCCCCGGCCCGTGGCCTTTTTCCCCGGCACCTTTGACCCCTTTACCCTCTCCCACAAGGGGATTGTCCGGGCCATCCGGGATCTGGGCTTTGAGGTGATGCTGGCCATCGACGAGTTCTCCTGGTCGAAGAAGACACAGCCCCACCGCATCCGCCGCCGCATCGCCAGCATCTCTGTGGCGGATGAGTTCTATGTTCACATCTTTCCGGAGAATTTCCCGGTGAATATTGCCAACCCGGAGAATCTGTCCGCCCTGCGGGAGGCCTTCCCGGGACGGGCGGTATCCATTGTGGTGGGCAGCGATGTGGTGATGCACGCCTCCTCCTACCGCAAGGCTCCGGAGCCTGGGTCGATCCACGGCTTTGACCATGTCATTTTCCGCCGCTCCGGCCCGGAGGGGGAGACCGGCGGCTGCGATCTCGGCTGCATTGCCGGCAGGATTGTTGAACTGACCCTGCCCACCCATCTGGAGGACATCAGTTCCACCCGCATCCGGGAGGCCATTGACCGGGGGCGGGACATCTCCAACCTGATCGATCCTGTGGCACAGGAGTTTATATACCGCCACGGCCTCTACCTCCGGGAGCCCCAGGATAAGCCCCTGCTGCGGGCGGCGGATATGGTGTTTGTCCGGGACCTGCGCGTAACGGACGAGGTGGAGCAGCTTCTGGGCCGCTCCGTCCTGTCCGGGCAGGTGGACGGCGGGGCGCTGTGCCAGACGCTCAGGGATCTGGGGGACCACCTGTATCTGCTGCGGCGGGGGGAGGAGGGGAGCGTGCTGGGCTTTGCCGGCTTCCAGTGCCTGGAGCCCCATCAGCTGTTCTCCCGTCTGGGCAGCACCGCCCTCTCCGGCTTTGTCCGGCAGCAGGCGGGAGGGCGGTGTCTGGTCATCAGCGGCATCTGGGTGCCCCGGGGCCCGGAACAGATGGACCTCTGCCAGCAGCTGCTCACGGAGGTGCTGACTTTGGCCCTCCGGCAGGAGTACACCTACGCCCTGTTTTGCCCGGCGGAGGGGATGATCCCTGCCTGTGTCCGGGAGGTTTTGACTCTCCAGGGATTTGTCGGCACCCCGGTGGTGGGGGAGACACGGGAACTGCTGGCGGTGGATATGCGCAGGCCCATCGTCCTCACCCGGAATATGGATACCACCATCAAGGCTCCTCTGGCGGAGAATCCCCGGGTCCTGGCGGCGTTGGGCGGCGCCCACCGCCGGCTCCAGCGGGCGCTCACAGGGCTCTACCCCGGGTGTCTGGTGCTCTCCATGTCCGCCAGTGTGATCCACCACAGGCTGCTCCACCGGATTACCGCCTGCAACGGCGTGCCCCCCATCCCCACGGAGCCGCGGGTGCTGGGGGACTGCATCTGCGTTCCTTTCGGCAAGATCCTGCGGGGGATGGCGGTGCCCAACACAGTGACAAAGACCCTGCACACCGACAAGGTCTACGAGCCGGATCTGAGCCGGTTCTCCATTGAGGCCTACCCCAATTACTCCCCCTTGGCTGATCAGGCCCGCACCATCCACGCCTTTGGCCGGCCTGTGATTCTGGTGGACGACATGCTCCACGACGGCAAGCGGATCCGCCGCGTCGCTCCCCTGCTGGAGGGCAACGGCACCCCGATCCGCCAGGTGCTGGTGGGCTATCTTACCGGCATGGGCCGGGATATTATGGAGGAATTGGGATATCCGGTGGACAGCATCTACTATTTGCCCAATCTGCGCATGCGCTTTGTGGAGTCCACCCTGTACCCCTTTATCGGCGGGGACACCGTGCGCCGCGCGGAGAGCATGGCCGGCGGAGCACAGCCAGCGGTAAACCGGATTTTCCCCTATGCGGCGCCGGATTTTACAGAGGACTGCGCCGACGGCTCCACCTATCAGCTGAGCCTATGCTGCCTGGAAAACGCCCGGGACATCCTGCTGACCCTGGAGACGGAGTACCGCGCCCTCTTTGCCCGGAATCTGACTCTCAGCCGTCTGGGGGAGGCGGTGATCCTGCCTCTCTGTCCCGACAAGGGCAGCTGCATGGCCTACGACCTGAACCGGGCGGCCTCCACCTATTTGGATAACGACCTGGAGATGCTCCGGCGGCTGAAGGCCAGCGTGAAGATTGTGATTGGAGAATAACGATGGAATACTACCGCTATGAGGACTATATTCTCTGTGGGGATGTTCCCGCCGGCGGCACGCCCCTTGCCGCTCTGCCGGCGGCGGGGGAGGTGCTCTGGTGCTTTCGCCGCCCGCCTCTGGCGGGGCGGGAGACGTTCGCCGTGCCGGACGCGGCCGCTTTGACAGCGGCGGAGGGGATTGAAACACTCTGCCTGGAGCAGGGCGGGAGCGTACCGGAGGAACTGGCCGCGGCATTGGCTGCGGGCCGGGTTCGGGCGGTCAACGCCGCCCACCCCCGGTGGGAACGGCTGCTTGCGCCCGCCTTTCCTGCCTGCCCGCCCAGGGACAAGGTGCGGGTAAATCTGCTGGCCCTGGGGGATGTGGGCAGCACCCTGGCCATGGGGCTGCGGCTTTTGGGCGGGGATGTGGTCGGCTCCATCGGCCTGTGCGACGTGCGGGAGGGGGTGGCCAGGCGGTGGGAGTTCGAACTGAACCAGATTGGCTTTCCCGGCGCCTATGACGCGCTGCCCTCCGTGGAGGAGGTGGCGGTGGAGGACCTCTTCGACTGTGACGTGTTCCTTTTCTGCGCATCCCGGTTCGTGCCGGATACGGCGGTGAAGCAGGGGGATGTGCGCATGGCCCAGTATGAGCAGAACCGCCCCCTGGCGGCCAGCTATGGCCGTATGGCCCGGGAAAAGGGCTTTGGCGGTCTGTTCTGTGTGGTCAGCGATCCGGTGGACCCGCTGTGCCGGGTAGTGCTTATGGAGAGCAACCGGAACGAGGCGGGGCGGCTGGACGGCCAGGGCCTCTTCCCCCACCAGGTGCGGGGCTTTGGCCTGGGGGTGATGAACGCCCGGGCGGCCTACTATGGGAGGAAGGACCCACGGTTCGGGGATTTCCTCATGGACGGGCGTACCTTCGGCCCCCATGGGGAGGATCTGGTGGTGGCCAACTCGATCACCCGCTACGACGACGTCATCTCCCGGGAATTGACGGAGCGCACCGCCCACGCCAACCTGGAGATGCGGGCGCTGGGGTTTAAGCCCTACGCGGCCCCGGCCCTCAGTTCCGGGGCTCTCAGTGTGTTGGGTTGCCTGCGGGGCCAGTGGCACTGCTCCTCCACCTATCTGGACGGGGTGTTTTTCGGCGCACGGAGCCGGTTGGCGGCGAATGGGCCGGAGGTGGAGCGGCTGGCGCTGCCGGAACCGCTGGTGGAGCGGCTGCGGGAGACGCTGGAGCGGCTGAAGGCCCTCTAGGGGACGCCGCTCTTTTGCGGTGGTTATGCCCCGGCGCTCAGGACAGGAATCAGGAAATCCCTCTCGCCGCGGGGCGGTGGAGGAGTGAAAAAATCCGATCCCGCCCAGGCGGCGGGATGGGAAAGGAGTTTCTATGGCCCTCACCGTGATACTGCCCCAAAATGAATACAGCCGCGCCCTGGGGGACACTCTGGCCCCTCTGCTCCCGCCGGACGTATCCTGGCGGGATCCGGCGGAGGGGCTGGAGGGCCTGGCCGGGGCAAGGCTGCTGTTTGCTGTGGCACTGGATGAGGTCGGCTGCAATATGGGCTGCTGGGGGCTCCTCTCCCTCCTGCGCCGCTCTGCCGGTCTGCTGGCGGGCTGCCTGGGGGCCGTTGTGGTGACGGGCCGGGGGGAACTGTATACCAAGGATGTGGCCCGGGACGTGGTGCTGGCCGCCAATCTGGCGGGCTGCGCTTTTTTGGGCCGCCCTTTGGTGGAGGCCACCGGTTCCCTCCGGAATTTCCGGGTGCAGGCCCAGATCCAGGGCACGGACGAGCCCACCGCGTTCCGTCTGGCTCTGGCGGAATTGACAGAGCGGCTTCTGTACTGGCCGCCTATGCCGCCGGTGCGGCGTCTGGTGGCGCTTCACGCCTCCGTCCGCTCCACCAGCAATACCCTGGCCCTGTGGGAACTGGTGAAGCAGGGCCTTCCGGAGACGGTGGAGGTGCAGGAACTGTGCCTGCGCAACGGCACAGTGGCAGATTGCAACGGGTGCAGCTACACCACCTGCCTCCACTTCGGGGAACAGGGCGGGTGCTTCTATGGGGGGCCTATGGTGGATGAGGTGTTTCCGGCGGTGCGAAGCTGTGATGCCCTGGTGATGCTCTGTGCCAACTACAACGACGCCCTCTCAGCGAACCTCACCGCCTTCGTCAACCGTCTGACCGCCCTGTTCCGCCAGAGCCGGTTTTACGACAAGCGCATCTATGGACTTGTTGTCTCCGGCTACTCCGGTGGGGATCTGGTGGCCCGGCAGTTGATTTCGGCGCTGAACATGAACAAGAGTTTTTATCTGCCTCCGCGGTTTTGCATGCTGGAGACAGCCAATGAGGCGGGCAGCCTGATCCGGCTGCCGGATATTGACCGGCGGGCTGCCGCCTTTGGCAGACGGATGGCGGAGTAACAGGAGGGGACCCCGGC
>USMP01000035.1 GCA_900555795.1 uncultured Eubacteriales bacterium | reverse complement strand
CGGCCACGGTGAGAATGCCATCGGGCAGGGAAAGTCCGCCCGCCCTGAGGCGCATGGCCAGCTCGGCCATGGGAGGCACGTCCAGCCCCAGGGCCTTGAAGCCCAGGACGCTGTCCTTGTCGCCCAGGACCGCGATCTTGTATCCACTGTTAGACATAGGCTTCACGCAGCCTTTCCCGGATGGTGTCCGCGTCCAGACCGGCCATACGGCCGGAGAGAATGGTACGGATGGCGGTAAACTCGTTTTCCCTGGCGTACAGGTAGCCCACCACCGCCTGCTCCCCAAACGGGATGCGGCGGGCGCGGGTCAGGTAGGCCATAACCGCGTCGTCGCAGGCGCGCTCAAAGGCGGTCAATTCCCCGCTGCCGGCCGCGGAAAGGGAATCCCCCAGAGCGGCGGCCTCGGCGAGCGCTCCCGCCCGGAATGCGGCGGACAGGTCGCCTCCCTTGCGGCTGGCCAGGGTACGCGCATCCACGCTGCCGCCGCTCAGGAGCACCTGATGGAGAAAATCGCTTCCCTTCCCCATCCGGGCCGAGCGTACGGCGGAGCGCAGGTTAGTGGCGTCGGTGAGCAGGCGCACGTAGCCCTGGAGGAATGCGCTGCCGGTCGCTTCCGCGGCGGCGTGCATCTCCTCAAAATAGGCCCGGTCCAGCACAAAGTCGCTCAGCTGGGGGTCGCCGGTGGCGCTGAGCACCTCCCGGGCCTCCCGGGCCGCCTGGCCCAGCGCCGGGGGCAGCTGATCATACTCCCCCTCTGTCAGGGCCCTTGTCAGTTCCTCCGCGCTTACCCGGCCCGCATCCAGCAGCAGCCGCTTTCCGTCCAACTCCAGGGCCTGGGCCTTCAGCAGAGTCTTCACATTGTGGTAATCGTATTTTACCTTGAATACGTCCACCACCGCCTTGTCCGGCACAAACCGATACAGGTCCGCGAACAGTTCCTCCCGCTCCCGGGCCAGGGCCTCGCTCAGTTCCCGGTCACTGGTGGGGGAAAACTCGCCGTAGCCAATCTCCTGAAGAACCTTGGCCGCATCCTCCGCCGTGGCGGCGTCGATCATCCGCTCCATGCGGGCGGCGGTCAGCAGGTTCCGCTCACGGGAGCGCAGGTAGGTGGAAATAAACAGATAATCTGTATCCTTTAGCTTCTTTGCCAAGAGCCATCCTCCTTTTCAGAAGTGCCGCCTCTCCCCGCCCGTGGGCGCTGCACGCCCCCCCGGGACGGGGCGGGGAGGCGGTCCGGGCGGGCGGGGCAACGCCAACCGCCGCCGCACCTCCGGAACGCCGCCGGCACTCCGCTTTGTATTCATCTGCCTGGGAATTGTGGGGATAGCCTCTGCTACGCGAAAAGGGCCGCGGCAACCTCCGAGGCCATGCTCTCCCGCAGGATGCGCAGCTGGGTCTCAAAGGCGCAGTTGACTTCCACATTTCCATCCCGGAGGATCAGGCCGCCCTCTATCTCCGCCGTATCGGCGGCCAGGGTCAGAAGGGCCGTACCCTGGAGCAGAGCGCTGGCTCCCGTCACCACCTTGGAGAGGATCTTGCCGGCCTTGCTGCCCTTCAGCTCCCCGGCCAGATCCGGAGCCGCCGCCTGGGCCAGCAGGGCGTTGGCCTTGGCCGCCACCTGGCTGCCAAAACGCGCCCGGTCCCGTTCGTTGAGGACAATCTCCTCCCGTCCTGTCTTGGCGGCCTTCGCCGCAATCCGGGCCAGAAGATCCGCGTAGGCGTTCTCCGGCAGACCCAGCAGCTTCTGCAGGGCCTTGTCAAAGGCCTCGTCCAGGCAGTCCTGCTTGGCGGCCAGAAGCATGCTGCGGGCCTCCATCTGGGCGGCGCTCTCCAGCAGCTGCTGGCGCCGCTGGGCGGCCTGGCGCCCCTCCTCGGCGGCCTTGGCGGACGCCGCCGCCGCCTGGGCCGCGTAGTCGCGGCGGATCTCCTGGGCCTTTGCCTGAGCCTCCCGCTCCATGACCTCGATCTCAGCGCCGGTATCCTGCTCAATACGCGCGGTAATTTTCTCGATTCCGTTCATGTATGGTGTTACCGCCTTTCCTTTGTTGGTTGCCGCCCCATTACAGAGCGTTCATCAGCAGCAGAATGGTGGCCAGCAGGGACAGAATGGCGTAGAACTCCACGATACCGCAGAGGATGATGCCCTTCGTGGCCTCCTCGGGACGCTTGGCCACAATATTGATGGACGCGGCGGCCACACGGCCCTGATAGATGGCGGACAGCCAGCCGCCCAGAGCGATGGGCAGGCAGGAGCAGAAGACGGACAGGCCCTGGGCCACGGTCAGCGTCTGTATGCCGTTGCCGCCGAACACGCCCAGCGTCAGCAGGACGAAGAACCAGGCCACCATGCCGTACAGACCCTGGGTGCCGGGGAGCACCTGCAGAATCAGGCACTTGGAGAAGTTTTCAGGGGCCTCGCTGATCACGCCGGTAGCGGCCTCACCCACCATGCCGGTGCCCTTGGCGCTGCCAACGCAGCACAGGCCCACCGCCAGGGCCGCGCCCAAAAATGCCAGGCCAATGCCGCCAAATAATTCGATAAAAGCTGCCATGTTACTGTTCCTCCTTGATTACATCTACATATTTTGTTTGAATTGCCAGGGGCTGATAGGGCTTGCCGCCCTCTTTATAGAACCGGTTAAAGAACTCCAAGCACTGCAGGCGCAGGTCATGGACGTAGCAGCCCAGCAGGTTCAGCGCCAGATTCAGGGCATTGCCGATCATGGAAATGATCACAAACAGGACCACGTTTCCAAAGGTGGCGCCCAGGGTATTGAACACAGAGGCGATGACGCTTCCGGAGAGCATCAGGGCCATGAGCCGCACATAGGAGAGAATATCGCTGAAAAAGCCGGTGACGCCGTTATAGACCAGGCCCACAAGGCTTGTAACCTTGCCGAACCCCTTGGCCTTCCGGGTGCCGCCGAATACCAGCATCAGAATACCCACCGCCAGGGGGACCGGCACACCGGATATGGTGCCGATGCCGAAGATGGCCAGGGCCACGCCGGCCAGGATGATCCACCAGGTAATCTCATCAAAAAGGGCGTCTACAAAGTCCCCCTCCTTGATTTTCTTGATGACGCTGACGGTCATGCCTGTGACAACCTGAATCAGTCCCAGCACCAGGGAGCCCAGCATGATAGCCACCGTGTCGTCCAGCGGCGTAAACAGAGCCGGCATTTCAAAGGTGCTGGCGGGATTGATGATTTTGGCGATCTGGGGGATAAAGTCCCCAAAGAAGCCGCCGGTCATGGCCCCTACAATAAAGGTGCTGATCCCGCACCAGAATACCAGTTCCATAAAGTTACGAGTACCCGGCCGGGGCCTGGCCTTCAGCAGCACCACCAGGGACGCCGCCACCATAATCACCCCGTAGGCCATGTCCGCCATCATGACGCCGAAAAACAAAATAAAAAACGGCGCCATCAGCGGGTTGGGATCCACGCCGTCATAGGCTGGCAGGGAGTACATCTCCGTCACCACATTCATGCAGCGGCTGAAGATGTTGTTTTTCAGCTGCACCGGAACGTCGGGGTACTCCTCCGGTGTGGGTTCAGCCAATTCGTAGGCGCAGTCAAAGGCCCCCAGGACCTTCTCAAGCCGCCCGGTCTCCTCCGCGGGCACCCATCCATCTAGGCACACAATGGCGCCCGCGCCCAAAAGGCGCTCCTTGGCCTCCTCGGTAGCCGTCACCTGGGCGGCTCCATCCAGGGCCAGCTGCAGTTCTTCCCGCCGCTCCCCCAGGGTCTTCAGTCCGTCCTGCTCCCGCTGGCGCCGGGCACGTACGTCGTCCAGTTCCTTGTCCAGGCGGCGCAGGTTCTCCTCCACCGTGCCCGTCAGATCCTTCAGATTCCCATAGCTGAAACCAAAGGTTCTCAGGCTCTCCAGCGCCTCCTGCTGGCAGGAGTGGTGGCAGAGGATCTCCAGGCAGTGCTGCTCCCGGTCAGAGGACAGCAGCGTCACCTGGCAGGCCGGGGCGGCCTCCTCCACGGCGCCGGCCAGAGTGGAAAAGTCCACGGAACTGGGCACCGTGCCCAGCAGCACGTTCACCGTCCGCGTCCCCTTCTCCTCCAGGGGCAAGCTGTAGGCCCGCCAGGGCTCCAGCGCCAGCTTCTCCGCCTCCAGTCTGGCTTCCCGGGCGGTACAAGCGCCGATAGCCTTGGCCCGCTCGTTTATCTCTCCCGCCAAGGTCCGGGCATTGGAGCGGGCAGAGGGGCTGAGGAGCGCTTCCTCCGCCACCTCGCGGCGGGGGGTGAAGAGGCCGCCCTTCTGGGGGGCGTAGCGGCCCACCACATCCAGCGCCTGCTTCAATTCATTCTGCGCGGCCTTGGCCTCCGCCAGCGCCGAGGGCTCCCGGTGCAGAAGTCCCTCTCCGGCCAGGGCCCCTTCCGGCTCGCTGACCTGTACGCAGCCGGCGTGGAGCAGCTGGGCCAGCAGGTTGTCCCGATCCTGGGCGAGAGCAATCAGCCGCAGCCGCTTCATCTTGACAATGGCCATTAACTCGCTACCACCCTTTCTAAGATCGCTTCCACCGCTTTGTCCATGCGCGCTCCGGCTTCCGCCCGCAGCGCCTCACAGTCCGCCGCGGCCCGGGCCAGGATCTCCTCCCGCCGCTTGGCGGCGGCCTCCTCCGCCTGACGCATGGCGTCGGCGACTTCGGCGGCGGCTTTTTCCCGGCCCTGCTGCAGAAGGGCACGGCCCTCCCGCTCCGCATCAGCGGTCAGCTTCTGAGCACGGGCACGGGCATCCGCCTTGGACTGCTCCATTCCGCTCTCCACTTCCTGGATCCTGGCAATGGCTTCCAGTGACATTGTTTCACCCCTTTTCCATCCAATTCGCTCGGGTACTGTTCTCTCTGCTATCCTGTCAATTTTGACGGTGATTTATCCCAAGGGGGCCAAAATTTCCCGCTTGGAATATCCATTATTATAGCACGGTCATTCCCCCACTTCCAATGGGAAATTTACGTTTCGTTAAGATTTTGACAATTTGTACAAACCACCCTGCATACCTTTGTCGGCTTTGCTACTATTCTCTCGTTTTATTTTGTTAGTCTCCTGCTTTTTTTGGTAATTTATCACAAATTGCTTATTTGGTCTTTGTATAATTTTATTGCTTCCCGCAAAACAAATTCGCGGAAAAATCCCGCCACACAGGCGGAATCCTTTCCGCGAACTTATTTTTTATTTTGTCCGGCCGCTACTGCCCCCGATACCAGCTGTCTCGGCCATCTGTCTCCGCCGTCACCGGCACAAAGGCGGGGCAGCGGCGGCCAGAGCCGCCTGGGCGCCAGCCGGGTCCTCTGTGGCGGCGTACACCGCGTCCACCAGCGGCGCCAGCACCGCCAGGTCCACACCGGACACCGGCTCTGCGCCGGACAGGACCACATGCTCCGGGACCAGCAGGCTGAGGCGCACCCCGTAGGGCTCCAGGGCCTGGCGCAATTCCGTGAGAAACAGGGCCAGCGCCTCCGTCTTGGTGCGGGCATTGCCGGAGTAGTCGATTTTCTCCAGCTTTCCGGAGACCGGGTAACTCATCTCCTCCAGCAGCAGTTCGTCAAACCCCATCTGGGCGCACTCCAGGGCCAGGGAAATCACATACCGCCTCGTCTCCTCCTTATCCGGATCCAGCCAGTGGTAGCTGAGACTGTCATACCAGATGTAGCCCGTGCCCTGGCAAATCCCGGCGCTCTCCATGTGGGTGGCGGCATAGTAGCTGTCGTGGAAGCAGTTCAGCCGTGCCACCGCCGTCAGGTCCTCCCGCTGGCAGAGACGCTCCAGTTCCTCCGGCGCCACGGCTCCCGCTGTAACCGCATCCCCCAGCGCCGCCTGGGAGGCGTAGAACACCCGGCCAGTGTTGTCCCGGACCGTGTATACAAAACCGTTGGCCCCCGCCTGCGCAAGGGATGCCTCCCGGCTCTCCGCCGGCAGATTCTCCAGAGAGATCAGCCGGTGCTGGCCATAGGCCTCCGCCCCGGGCTCCTCTGACTCCTCCGGCGCTTCCGGCTGGTCGATCACCAGGTTCACATCCTCCTCCGGCAGAGGCGGCTCCCCGCCATCATCCGGCTCCTCCCGCCCCAGAAAGGGCAGATCCAGCCGCAGGCCGCCGTCATCTGTATAGGTAATATAGCGCTGCGCCACCATAAAAACACAGGCCGCCAGCAGTGCCAGCACCGACAGCCCAATTACCAGGCGCTTCCAACCCGCGCTCCGGCCCCGGTAGCTGTGATAGCCTCTGGTTGCCATGGGCGTTCCCTCTTTTCTCTGTCTGTCAAAAGTGGTTCTGCCGCCTCCGGCGTCAGAACACAGCGGGCTTTTTCATCAGTGTCATCTTACCACACCCGGCGGAAAAAGTGCAACCAAAATCTGGAATTTCCCCAATTTCTTCCGATTAGGGGCGGAAAAAGCCGCCAACAGCGCCACGCCGTCAGCAACTCCACCGCTCCCCGAAAACGCCTCAACTTCCCGGGGACCTCTCATTTCAGCCTCTCTCCAGGGCAAATGAACCGCCCCTTCCGTCAGGCCCCGGCTGCGCCGAAACGCCTACACGCCGCACCTGCGGCGGTGAGGGCAAGATCACTGATTCTCAATGGCCATCATCTTGTCCACACGCCGCTGATGCCGCCCCTCCTCAAAGTCGTGGGTCAGGAAGGCAGTGACAATCTGGCGGGCCAGCAGGGGACCCACCGCCCCGGCGCCCATGGCCAGCATATTGGCGTCGTTATGGCGGCGGGTCATCTCCGCGCTCCAGGGCTCGGCACACAGGGCGCAGCGGATCCCCTTCACCTTATTGGCGGAGATGGAGATGCCGATGCCGGTGGTGCAGATGACGATTCCCCGCTCGCACCGGCCATCCGCCACAGCCCGGGCCGCCGCCGCGCCGAAATCGGGGTAATCGCAGCTGTCCTTACCGAAGCAGCCACAGTCCACCACCTCATGTCCCTGCTCCGTGAGCCACGCCCTGAGATCCTCCTTCAGGTCAAATCCGCCGTGGTCCGACGCCATCGCGATCTTCATACCCATTCTCCTTTACGCCTCTATTTTTTGAATTTCTTAAAAAAACTCCTGCGCTCCTCGTAGTTACTCTCCTTCAGGGTGTTGCTGAACTTCTTCAGGGCCTCCCGCTGCTCATGGGTCAAATTCCGGGGCGTCTCAATGTAGACGGTGACATACTGGTCCCCGCGGCCCCGGCCATTCACATTGGGCACGCCCTTGCCCCGCAGGCGGAAGGTGGTGCCGGTCTGGGTGCCCTCGGGGATATCGTACTTCACCTTGCCGTCAATGGTGGGAATTTCCATCTCCCCACCCAGCACCGCCTGGGTGAAGGTGATGGGCGCGTTACAGTATACATCCATTCCATCCCGGCGGAACAGGGCGTGGGGCTGCACAGTGATGACAATCTGCAGATCCCCGGCGGGGCCGCCGTTGCGTCCGGCGTTGCCCTGCCCCCGCAGGGAGACGATCTGACCGTTGTCGATACCGGCGGGAATGGAGACCTTGATGGTCTTGCGCCGGCGGACCTGGCCACTGCCGCCGCAGTCCTTACAGGGAGTTTTGATAATCTTGCCCTTGCCGCCGCAGCGCTGGCAGGGGCCAGTGGTGGCAAAAACGCCCATGGGCGTCTGCCGCCGCTGCTGCACCTGACCGCTGCCGCCGCAGGTGGGACAGGTCTCCGGGCTGGTGCCCGCCGCCGCGCCGGTTCCGTGGCAGCTGTCGCACTGCTCCACCCGGTCGATGGCCACCTCTTTTTCGCAGCCGAAGGCCGCCTCCTCGAAGGTGATGGTGAGGCCCAGGCGCAGGCTCTCCCCCCGCTGGGGGCCGGTGCGAGTCCGAATTGGTCATACCGGGACCGCTTGTCGCTGTCACTGAGGACCTCGTAGGCCTCGTTGATCTCCTTAAACCGGGCCTCCGCCTCCTTGTCGCCGGGGTTCAGGTCCGGATGGTTCTCCTTGGCCAGCTTCCGGTAGGCCCGCTTAATCTCCGCGTCCGTGGCGCCCTTCTGAACGCCCAGGACCTCGTAATAGTCTTTCTTCTGTTCGGCCATGTGACATCACATCCAATCTATTCCAGAACATTCCAAATGGGGCGAGGTCCTCCCCGTCCCATTTGAAACAAAACTTGGTTGCTTTTACTTCTTGTTCTCGTCGTCGTCCACAACCTTGTAGTCGGCGTCGTAGTACTGCTGGCCGCCCTGGTCGGCGCCGCCGGCGGCCTGACCGCCCATGTTGGGGTCGCCCTGAGGGTTCGCCTGCTGATACAGCTTCTCGCTGACGGCGAAGAAGGTCTGCTGCAGCTCCTCGGTAGCGGCCTTGATCGCGGCGGTATCCTCGCCCTTGAGGACCTCCTTGAGCTTGTCAACCCCGGCCTGGACCTTGCTCTTCTCGTCCGCGGGGATCTTGTCGCCCACCTCGCCGAGGGTCTTCTCGCTCTGGTAGACCATCTGGTCGGCCTGGTTGCGGACCTCGACCTCCTCCTTCAGCTTCTT
>USMP01000034.1 GCA_900555795.1 uncultured Eubacteriales bacterium | reverse complement strand
TCCCGCAGCAGTGCCTGCCGCGCCCGCCAGTCCGGCAAAAAGCGCTGAACAAAGGCGTAAAAGGCCGGGGAGTGGTCCCTGTGGCGGATATGGGCCAGTTCGTGAACCACCACATAGTCCACAGCCGCCTCCGGATACATCATCAGCCGCCAGGAAAAGCACAGCCGGTTTTTCCCGCTGCAGCTGCCAAAGCGCCCGCGGGCGTTGGTGATGGTGACACCCGCCGGCGTCACCCCCATTTCGGCGGCGTAGCGGGCCACCTTGTCCGGTAGCACCTCCCTCGCCAGGCGGATGCAGGCGTCCGGCTCCGGGTGGGCCAGCCGCCGCTGGCGCTGGCGCTGAAGGTGGGTATCCAGCCACTGCTGGTGGGAGGCGACAAAGTCGTCAATCTGCCACTGCGGCAGCCTTTGGGGCGCCCGAACCAGAATCCGCCCCTCCCGGGTAATTTCCAGGGCCAGGGTGCGGCGGGCGGAACGGCGCAGTTCGTAGGGGTACATGGCGGACGGCTCCCTCCTGAAAACGGCATCCCGGCTCTAAGAGCCGGGATGCCGTTTTTCCTGGTTTCTCAGATGTTATTGAGGATATACTTCAGAATGAACAGGGCCGACAGGACGTACACCAGCACGGGCACCTCCTTGGCCTTGCCCCGGGCCAGCTTGATGACGCAGTAGCTGATGAAGCCAAAGCCGATACCATCGGAGATGGAGTAGGCGAAGGCCATTACAGAAATGGTCAGGAAGGCGGGGATGGCAGCCTCAATATCGTTCCAGTCGATGCTGGCGGCGCCGCGCATCATCAGAACACCCACGATGATCAGGGCGGGGGCGGTGGCGGCGGCGGGAATAATGCCCGCCACAGGGGCCAGCAGGATGGCGAGGACAAACAGCACGCCCACGGTCAGGGAACTGAGGCCGGTACGGGCGCCCTCGGAGATGCCGGTGGAGGACTCCACGAAGGTGGTGACGGTGGAGGTGCCCAGGCAGGCGCCGCAGCAGGTGGCGATGGCGTCTGCGATGAGGGCCCGGTCGCCGCCGGGCAGGTTTCCGTGCTTATCGGTCATGCCGGCGTTGGTGGCGGTGCCGATGAGGGTGCCCACGGTGTCGAAGCAGTCCACCAGGGCGAAGGAGACCACGGCGGTGACGAGGGGCAGCACACCCTTGGCAAAGACGCCCGCGAAATCAAACTGCATGAACACAGGGGCCAGAGTCACACCCTCCATGGTCAGAGCCTCGGGGATCACGGTCTGGCCCATAGGCAGGCCAATGACGGTGGTGATGAGAATGCCGATGACGATGGCGGCCTTGACCTTATAGGCCATGAGGATGCCGGTGATGAGCAGGCCGATAATGCACAGCAGGCCGGCGGTGTTGTACACCCGGACGTCACCGTCCAGCCAAGAGAAGTTCAGGGCGGGCACCGCGCCGCTGATGGAGATGAGGCCCACGTTCAAAAGGCCGATAAAGGCGATGAAGAGGCCGATGCCGGCGGAGATGGCGTTCTTCAGAAAGGCGGGGATGGACGCGATGATCTTGCTGCGCAGGGGGCTGACGGCGATGATGAGGAACAGGATGCCGCTCATCAGCACGATGGTCAGGGCCTGCTGCCAGGTGTAGCCCATACCCAGGCAGACGGTGTAGGTGAAAAAGGCGTTGAGTCCCATGCCGGGGGCCTGGGCAAAGGGTACGTTGGCCAGCAGGGCGGTCAGCACGCAGCCGATGGCGGCGCTGGCGCAGGTAGCCACCAGGACGGGGGTCCACAGTTCGCCGGGAATGGCGGGGAAGAAGCCGCCGCCCAAGTCGGCGCACAGGGTGTTGGGGTTGACGAAGATGATGTAGGCCATGGCAAAAAAGGTGGTGATGCCGCCTACGATCTCGGTGCGGATATTGCTGCCCCGCTCGGAGATCTTAAAAAATTTGTCCATACTTTCTCCTCCTCAAATTTTTAAGGGTACACCGCCCTTATAGCTGTATTGTACACGATTATTCCAAAAAAAGGAACCCCTATTCTGTGCCCTGGCGGTTCTTTGTGCATCCCAACGAATTTTTTGCCTTGCGGCGCCTGTTTTTCCGCCCTCCCCCGGTGGAGACGGTGGCAAATGCCACTTTTCAAGTTTGGCGAAATATGGTATCATATTTTCAGTAGACTGGGACAGGCCTCCCCGTCCGCCAGGAAAACCGCCCCATGGGGCAAAAAAGGAGTGGTGCATATGCCGGTGGATATGACAGCACTGGAGGAATGGATTCCCGCCAGTTTGGGAAGCCTGACAATACGGAAGCTGCTCACAGCCCTGCTGCTGCTGGCGGCGTGCCTGGCGGCGGTGCGGCTGGTGATGACCCTGGTCCGGCGCCTGGCGGCCAAGACGTCCATCGACGAGCGGGTGCGGCGGTATTTTCTGAGCGGGGTGCGCACCCTGCTGTATATTCTGACGGTGCTGATCGTGGCGGACAGCCTGGGCGTGAATGTCACATCCCTGGTGGCCCTGGTCGGCGTGTTCGGCCTGGCGGTGTCCCTGGCCGTGCAGGATGTGCTCAGCAACGTGGCCGGAGGGCTGGTTATTCTCTTCTCCAAGCCCTTTGCCCTGGGGGATTACATTGCCACCGGGGATGGGGAGGGCACTGTGGAGGAGATCAGCCTCACCCACACCAAGCTGGACACCTTCGGCGGCCAGCGGGTGATGCTGCCCAACAGCAAGCTGGTGGACGGCAAGATTGTCAATTACAGCGTCCGGGGCGTGCGGCGGGTGGACCACGCCGTCTCCGCCTCCTACGACGACAGTCCCCAAGCGGTGCGGACCGCCTGCCTTCGGGCGGTGGAGCGGACAAAGGGCGTACTGCCGGACCCTGCGCCCCAGGTGGTTCTCACCGCCTATGGGGACAGCGCCGTCACCTACCAGGTCCGCTTCTGGACCAAGGTGGAGGACTACTGGGACGCCCATGCCGCCTCCCTGGAGGAGATCCGCCGCTGCTTTGCGGAGGAGGGCGTCACCATGACCTACAACCACCTCAACGTCCACATTTTGGACAAAACAAAAGAAAAGTGAGTCAAAGCATTGTATGTTGGATTTTAAACCCATTCAGGTAAAGAGCGCAGCCCGGCTGCGCAAGTATTACGACAAATGCACCTACCGGCTGTGCGAGTACTCCGTGGGCGTTAAGCTTATGTGGCGCAACCACTGGCACCCGGCCTACGCGGAGAGCCACGGCTGTCTGGTGGTGCTCAACCGCAGCCGCCATCTGGGCCACATCTTCGACTACCCGGTGCCCCTGCCTGGGGAGGGGGATGTGGACGCCGCGCTGGACGAGATCGACGGGTGGTGCATGGAGCAGGGGGTGGTCCCCATTTTCGGCGTGGTGCCCGCGGAGGAGCGGGAGCATCTGATGGAGCGCTACCCCTACACCACCGTGGATAATGACCGGCTGTGGCAGGACTACCTGTACCGGGCGGAGGATTTGGCGGGCTTCGCCGGCCGCCGCTACTCCGGTCAGCGCAACCATATCAACAAATTCCGCAAACTCTATCCCACCGCCGTCTACCGGCGCATCACGCCGGAGGATGGGGCGGAACTGGAGGCCTTTTGGGAGGCATACCACCAGACCTTCAACAAGGAGGCCGCCCTAGCGAAGAAGGAGGCCTGCGAGGCCCGCAAGCTGATGGGCCAGGTGGGCAAGCGCTGGGTGAAGGCCGGCGCCATTGAACTGGAGGGCCGGTTCCTGGCGATCTCCATGGGGGAGATCTGCGGGGACACCTTGGTATGCCATATTGAAAAGGGCCTTCCCCAGTACGAGGGCGTGTATCCCA
Organism: uncultured Eubacteriales bacterium; assembly: GCA_900555795.1. Lineage (GTDB taxonomy): Bacteria > Bacillota > Clostridia > Oscillospirales > Oscillospiraceae > Pelethomonas. The sequence continues at coordinate 4,699 of USMP01000034.1, read as the reverse complement.
CCATGGTCCAGTCCTTTGCCGCCGACTTTGCCCGGGATCTGCGGTGGATCAACCGGGAGGACGACGCCGGGGACCGGGGGCTCCGCACCAGCAAGCTGCAGTACCTGCCGGCGGACATGGGGGCCAAGGTGCGCCTGCGGGCCCGCTGTGAACTGGACAATCTGGCGGAGATTCCCACCCTGCACAGCCAGCGGCTGACCCTGGACAGGCTGACGGAGGCCGACCGGGCCGCCTACAACCGTCTCTGTCTGGACGATCAGCGCAACCGCTTCTGGGGCTATGACTACCGCGGGGATCTGAAGGGGGAGTGGACGGAGGACTACTTTCTGGACGTGGCCCGGCAGGACTTCGCCCGCCGTATGGCGGTGAATTTCGCCCTGCGGCTGGATGGCGCCTTCATCGGGGAGGCGGTGCTCTATCGGTTTGACTACAAGGGGGGCGCAGAACTGGGCTGCCGCATTCTGGAGGAGTACGCCGGCCACGGCTACGGGGCGGAGGCCTTCCAGCGGGCAGCGGAGTGGAGCCTCTACCAGCTGGGCCTGTACCGGCTGCGGGCCAAGTGCTATCGGGAGAACGAGGCAAGCCGGCGGATGCTGTCCGCTTGCATGCGTCCCAGCGGGGAGGATGATACCTTCTGCTACTTTGAAAAGCAGGTGTAATGCCGCCGGGTGGGAGGGCCGCGAAGCTTTTCCCCGCGTCAATGGCCTCCCGGGCACAGGCCCGGGGGCCCTCCCACGGGACAGCAAAATTTTTCCCGCAAAATTCAAAAATGTTATTGACAGGCGTGGGTGGTTTTAGTATAATAACCCTTGCCGTTCGGCACGACGGACCCCGGGGAGCATAGCTCAGCTGGTTAGAGCACCTGCCTTACAAGCAGGGGGTCACTGGTTCGAGTCCAGTTGTTCCCACCATTCTGCATCTCATATGGCCCAGTAGTTCAGTTGGTTAGAACGCCAGCCTGTCACGCTGGAGGTCGACGGTTCGAGCCCGTTCTGGGTCGCCACTTTTTTCTCTGTGAAGTTACATGGTATCCTGTCACTACGCTGCTGTAGCTCAGTCGGTAGAGCGCATCCTTGGTAAGGATGAGGTCGGCGGTTCGAATCCGCCCAGCAGCTCCAAATGAAAAGGCGCAGTCCTTTTGGACTGCGCCTTTTCATTTGGACTTCGAAGGCAAAGCCGTCCCGCACCATAGTATCATTTAACGGCGGAAATGAATTCCGCCTATGGCAATTTTGCGCTACGCTCCGAATTGGCGCGCCACTCGGCGCGGCTCGCTTGCACTTGCGTGTGAGGCCGGGCATCTTTTATGACCGCAGTTTCAAAAAGAAACCCACTTTCGAAGAAGTGGGTTTCTTTTTGGGTTCCGCCGCCCTTGGAGGTTCCACCCCGTGGGGATTTCACATACCCGGCCGGCAAAACCTCCTTGCTGTGGAAATGCTCAAACAGTCAATTGCGCGGCGGATAGGATATGCTATAATCATAGCAGAACCGGGATGCCTGATGGATGGGATGGTGACGGATGGAAAAATACTTTGAGTTGAAAAACGCGTTGGAATATATTGAGGACCATATCCGGGAGGGATGCACCCAGGAGGAGATTGCCCGTGCGGCCTGCGTATCGCTGTCCTCCCTGCAAAAGCTGTTTCGCTATGCCTTCGGCCACGGTGTCAACGAGCACATTAACAAGCGGAGGATGACTCTGGCGGCGGGGGAACTGCTGGCCGGTCCCATCTCCGTGGCGGAACTGGCGCGGGAATTTGGTTACAGTACCACGGAATCTTTCAGCCGGGCCTTCCGAAAGGTAAACTGCTGTCTCCCGTCGGACTACCGCAGGGGGCAGGGGGCCCAATCGCTTTTTACTTCGCCCATACTCAGCGATAGCGGCATGGTCTGGGAGGCTCCCGCCCTGGTGGAGGCGATGCGCCGCACAGAAAATTGCTTTGTGGTGTGCTTTGACATCATGGGGATGATTCCTATGAATGAGAAATCGAGAGAAGTTGGCGATCTGGCGCTGGTAAGCGCCGTGCGCACCATCCGCGCCTACACCACGGATGCGATGCGGCTCTTTCGGATCGGGGGCGACGAGTTTGCGCTGGTCACGTCTCTGACCCGGAGCGAAGACGCGGAATGCCTGACAGCGGCGGTGCTCGCCCACAACGGAGAGCCGTTTTTTTACAAGGGGCAGCCGATCCCCCTGTATCTGCGGGGCTGGTATGGAAGAAACACGGCGGTCAGGAGCTTGGCGGACCCGACGCGCGCCCTGCATGACCGGGTTAAGTACAGTGGAACCACGGAGGCGCAGCAATGAACATTAAATCGGAGGCCGCCCAAAAGGGCGTCCGCAACATTATTATGCTGGGGCTGGTCAGCTGCTTTGCCGATATCTCCAGCGAGATGGTCTATCCGCTGATCCCCCTGTACCTGACGGCGGCTTTCGGGGCCACGCCCATGCTGGTGGGTGTCATCGAGGGGATCGCCGAGAGTATTGCCAGCCTGCTGAAGGTGTTCAGCGGCTATATCAGCGACCGCTTTCAGCGCAAAAAGGCCATTGCCTTCTGCGGCTATGCCACCGGAGTCCTCTACAAGATCGCGCTGCTCTTTGCCGGCTCCTGGTCCGGCATCCTGCTGGCCCGGGTCATTGACCGTTTTGGCAAGGGGATCCGCACCGCCCCCAGGGATGTTATGGTGTCGGAGAGCGCCGACAACGACGGGATGGGCCGGGCCTTTGGTATCCACAAGATGCTGGATATGGCCGGTTCCGCCGTGGGCATCCTGCTGGCCTTTTTCCTGGTGCGGAGCATCGGAGAGGGCGGCTACAGGACCATCTTCGCCATCTCCATCATTCCCGTCGGCGTCGCCCTGTGCCTGTTTTTCTTCATCCGCGAGAAGCGGGAAAACAGAGAGGCGGTGCGGCGGGAGCGGTTCTGGAGGAATATGTCCCGGCTGGACGGGCGGCTGAAACTTTACCTGGCCGTGACCTTCCTCTTCACCCTGGGCAACTCCTCCAACAGCTTCCTGCTGCTCCGGGCCTCCGACATCGGCTTTTCCAGCAGCGGCGCCATCCTGCTGTACTTCGTCTATAACATGACCGCCTCCATCCTGGCACTCCCCTGCGGCAGGCTGTCCGACCGGGTGGGCCGGAAGGGGCTGCTGGTGGGGGGCTATCTGATCTTCTCCCTGGTGTACTTCGGCTTCGCCTTCTGCGGCAGCAAGCCGCTGATGGTACTGATCTTTGTGGTCTATGGGGTCTTTACCGCCATGACCGCCGGTGTGGAGCGCGCCTTTATTGCGGAGATTGCGCCGGCGGAACTGAAGGGCACCATGCTGGGCCTCCACTCCACCCAGGCTGGGATTGCCCTGCTGCCCGCCAGCGTCATTGCGGGGGCCCTGTGGGACGGCGTCGGGGCCTCCGCCCCCTTTGTGTACGGCGGCGCCCTGTCCCTGCTCTCCGCCGTGATCCTGGCTGCCAAATTGCGGCAGTAAGTCCCGTCCGGGCCACGAGGGGGATGTGTGTGCACACCTGAAAAACGGACGGGAGGGCCCCGAAAGCCAACCGGCTTTCGGGGCCCTCCCACTAAAAAAACGCTGAAAAGGGGGAGACGGTCAGGAGAGAATTTTTACCTGGCCAATGAGGGGAACCTCCCGCTCTATGCCGCTGATGGCGCCCACGATGCCGATGAACCAGCACACGGCGCAGAATACGCCCACAATCCAGCCCACCACCGGGAGCCAGGAGAAGATGGTGGCTGCCAGCCAGATGATGAGGGACTGGTTGAGGTGAAACCGGGAGGCCTGCCGGTCCCCCGCCACCAGGGCGATAATCAGCCCGACCCAGGTGAGATAGGCCACCACGTCGGTGGTCCGCTTATCCATCATGTGAAATCCCTCCTCCTCTTACAGCTGCCGCAGGGAGATGTCGCCGCTGACGCTGGCCATGCGGTAGGTCCGCTGGCCTCCGTCCAGGTAGATGGCATCGCCGGATTTGGCGCCCATGGGACCTACCAGGGGGAAGTCGCTGTTCAGTTCTCCGCTGATGGTCTCAAAGTGGAGGGTAAAGCCGGCCCCGGCGGGCAGCCGGGCCTCGCAGTCCCCGGACTTGGAGTTCAGTTCCAGGCTCTCCGGCACCGTCTCCGTCTCCACAGTGACGTCGCCGCTGGCGGTGGAGGCCTTCACAGCGGATACGCTGCCGGACACGTCCACATCCCCGCTCATGGAGGCCAGACGCAGGTTTTCCAGATGGCCCTGGATGGTGATTTCACCGCTCATGGTCTCCGCCTGGACGCTGCCTGTGAGGTTCTCTGCGTCCAGATCGCCGCTGGCGGACTTGAACAGAACCTCGCCGCAGACAGAATCCGAGAGGGTCAGATCGCCGCTGGCGGTTTTAACCGCCAGCCGCCCCGTCTCCAGGCCGTCGTCCACGGTAACGTCGCCGTTGACCGTGCATATCTGGATAAACTCCCAGGCCCGCCGGGGCAGGAACAGTTCAATGTCCGCCGCCGCCAGACCCCGGACAAAGAAGAAGGAGGAGGAGGCGGTCCTGCCGGGCCGGATGGACAGCACGCCGCTGTCGCTCAGGCGCAGTTCCAGCTGCTCCGTGTCGCCGGAGAGGGATACGTCCGCCTGGGGGTCATCCACCAGGTGGATGCTCACGTCGCCGTTGTTCAGCTTCACATCCACCCCCCGCAGGCCCTGGGAGGGG
>USMP01000033.1 GCA_900555795.1 uncultured Eubacteriales bacterium | reverse complement strand
GCCTCTCCCTTCAAAAGAAAAGAATGTGTGCCTCTCCCCGCTCAGCCTGCCTAGTTCTCCCAGTCCTCTTTTGGCTCTGCCCAGCCCTCGATATAGGGTTTTACGAGGCCGATGGCCCGGGGCGGGCACACGGCCACCACGTCAATGGTGTCCGCGTACTCCACCTGCTCCACCCTGGCCTCCCGATACAGCACGTCCAGGAGTCCGCCCTTGTCATAGGGCAGGTGTAAGGTGACTTTCCTTGTCCCCTTATCCAACAGCTTGTCGATAGCCCGGAGGAGGTCGTCCAGGCCCTCGCCGGTTTTGGCGGAGATATTGACAGCGTCCGGGCCGTGGGGGCGGATATCGCCCCAGAAGCGGTCGGACTTGTTATAGACCCGCAGGCAGGGGGTCTGCTCGGCGCCCAGGTCCCGGACCAGATCGTCCACGATGCGCTCCTGCTCCTGCCAGTCGGGGTTTGAGATATCGATGACGTGGAGGAGCATGTCGGCGTACTCCAGTTCCTCCAGGGTAGCCTTAAAGGCGTCCACCAGCTGGTGGGGCAGCTTCCGGATAAAGCCCACGGTGTCGGATAGGACCACCTGGAGGGTATCGCTGACCGTCAGGAGGCGGCTGGTGGTGTCCAGGGTATCAAAGAGGCGGTTGTTGGCGGGGATGCCCGCGCCGGTAAGCGCGTTGAGGAGGGTGGATTTGCCGGCGTTGGTATAGCCCACGATGGCCACCACGGGGATTTCGTTTTTCATCCGCCGCTGGCGCTGGGTGCCCCGGACCCGGCGCACCTCCTCCAGTTCGGCCTTCAGCTTGTCGATTTTCCGGTGGATATGGCGGCGGTCGGTCTCCAGCTGGGTTTCGCCGGGGCCCTTGGAGCCGATGGGGCCCTTGCCGCTGGTGCCGGCCTGGCGCTCTAAGTGGGTCCACATGCCGGTAAGCCGGGGCAGCAGGTACTGGTACTGGGCCAGTTCCACCTGGAGTCTGCCCTCCCGGGTTCTGGCGCGCTGGGCAAAAATATCCAGAATCAGGCCGCTGCGGTCCAGGACCTGGACGCCCAGGTCCTCCGTAAGGGAGCGCTGCTGGGAGGGCGAGAGGTCGTTATCGAAGATGACCATGGTGGCCTCCTCGTTTTTGACCAGCGCCTTCAGTTCCGCCACCTTGCCCTCGCCGATAAAGGTGCGGGGCTCGGGTGAAGAGCGGTTCTGCAGCACGGTGGCCGCCACCTCGCCCCCGGCGGTCTCCACCAGGGCTGCCAATTCCTCCAGGGTATCGTCGTCGGCATTATCCTGAGCATCCAGCCTGGGGCTGTTCAGCCCCGCCAGCACCGCCCGGTCCCTGGGGCGCTCCTCTTCATTGGTGCGTATCTTTTTTTCTTCCATAATACCTCTCTACGTTTTGTTTCTGAATGTAGTATATCCGATATGGGCCAATTTTGCAATGCTGCCCTGAGGGAATTGCGAATCAGTTGAAATAAGCCCCGCGCTGCAGACCAGCGCGGGGCTTTTGTAATGCAATTTACTTGTCCAGACCGAACTTCTTGTTGAACTTGGCCACGCGTCCGCCGGTATCGACCAGCTTCTGCTTGCCTGTGAAGAAGGGGTGACACTTAGAGCAGACTTCCACGCGAATGTCCTTCTTCGTGGAACCTGTCTCAATTACATTACCGCAGGCGCATTTAATAGTAGTCTGCTGATAATTGGGATGGATACCTTCCTTCATTGCTCTTGTTCACCTCTTTCCCATTCAAGTCCGGTTTTGCGGCATCTACCACAAAGCCGAATGTCAGTATATCACGGCTTTTCCCATATTGCAAGGGCTTTTTCTGAAAATACCCGCAATTTTTCCTGTTTCACGGCTGATACAGCCGCGCTGTCTCCCCATAGAGCCGCGTCACGTCCCGCAGAATGTCGGTGTGCTCAAAATCCTGGTGGTAGAGCAGGTTCGTCTCCCGGATCATGCTCAGGTTCTCAATGGGCAGGGCCGCCAGCTTACCCTTCCGCAGTTCGTCCATACAGGCGGACCGGGCCAGAATGGATATCCCCATATCCTTGCGGATCAGATCCTTGATGGTGGCAATATTGTCTACCTCCAGCACAACGTTAAAATCCCCAATATCCAGGCCCATGCTCTCCAGGGTGCTGACAAAGAGGTTGCGGGTGCCGGAATCCGGCAGGCGCAGGATCATCCGCTCCCGGCGCAGGTCATTTATCGTTACCATGCTCCGCCGGGCCAGGGGGTTGTTGTTGGAGGTGACGCACACCAGATAGTCCGTATCCAGCATCACCGCGTTGATGGTGGGGTCGCTGATGCGTCCCTCCACGATGGCTAAGTCAATCTCATAGTTGGACAGCATCTCATAAAGATTATTTATTGTCTCCGTTACGATTGTAATGTTAACCCCCTCGTTAACAGCGCTGTATTTGGCCAGCACCTCCGCGGCCAAGCCGCTTTCCGCCGTATGGGTAATCCCCACCCGCAGGGTGGTCAGCTGCCGTGCGGCGTCCGCCAGGTCCCGGCGCAGCTTCTCATACAGCGCCGCCATCCGGCGGGCGTACTTCACCGCCAGCTTTCCCTGCTCTGTCAGCACAAGTTCCCCCCGCTTCCGGTGAAAAATGCGCACTCCCAGATCCTGCTCCAGCTGACGGATATGGTGGCTGACCGCCGGCTGTGTCAGGGAGAGGTCCTCCGCCGCCCGGGTAAAGCTGCCGCGTTCGCACACGGTGAGCAGGGTAATAATCCGGTTGTCCAGCATCGTCTCCCCTCCTTATCATTCAAAAATTTTATGGTGTTTTTATATTTCATAATTTGACTTTATGTAAAATCAGTATACCATGTAGAAAACGAAAGTGCAAGAGGGAGCGCGCCCCCTCCGGCGCGGGAAGGGAGCCTAGGTATGATGTGCTGGTATAGCCATTTGGAGCGAGAGACTGTAATTCTGCTGTCCCTGGCAATTATTCTGGTGACAGGCTTTCTCATGACCCGACTGACGAAAAAGCTGCGCCTGCCCAATGTCAGCGGCTACATCATCGCCGGCATTCTCATTGGCCCCGGCGTCCTAGGCCTGGTGCCCCAGGCCACCATCGACAATATGGACTATGTCAGCGACATTGCGCTGGCCTTTATCGCCTTCGGGGTTGGGAAATTCTTCCAAATAGAAAAGCTTCGGGAAACCGGGGGCAAGGTCATCTTTGTCACGCTGCTGGAGAGTTTGCTGGCGGGAGCCATGGTAGCGGGCACCGTATACTGCCTGTTCCATCTGGATCTGGCCTTCGCCCTGCTGCTGGGGGCCATCGCCACAGCCACCGCCCCGGCCAGCACCATGATGACCATCGACCAGTACCACGCCCGGGGACCATTTGTCAACCTGCTGCTGCAAATCGTCGCTCTGGACGATGTGGTATGCCTGTTGGTATTCAGCATCGCCGCCGCTCTGGTATCCCAGGCTGGCGGCGGCGTTCTCAGCGCCGCCAGCATTCTCGCCCCGATTGTCCGCAACCTGGCCGTACTGCTGCTGGGCGGGCTGTTCGCCGTGCTGCTGAGCAAGTTGCTCTCCGCTCCCGGCCGCAGCAGCGACAACCGTTTAATCCTGACCATCGCCCTGCTGCTGGCCCTGTGCGGCATCTGCGCCATCCTGCAGGTTTCCCCCCTGCTCAGCTGCATGGTCTTTGGGGCGGGATACATCAACCTGACCCGGGATAAAGCCCTCTTCCAACAGATCACCGCTTTCAAGGCGCCGGTTATGTCCCTCTTTTTTGTGGTGTCCGGCATGAATCTGGATATCCAAGCCCTGGCGACCTTTGGTACAATTGGCGTGGTATACTTCCTTGTACGCATTGCCGGAAAGTATGGCGGCGCCTGGCTGGGATGCGCCGCCATGAAGCTGGAGCGGAGCACCCGCAACTGGCTGGGCCTGGCCCTGGTCCCCCAGGCAGGGGTGGCCATCGGCCTGGCCTATCTGGGCCGGCGGATTCTGCCGGAGGCCTATGGGGATTTGCTGATGACCATCATACTGGCCTCCTCCGTGCTCTACGAACTGATTGGCCCTGCCTGCGCCAAGCTGGCCCTGCTGTGCTCCGGTGTGATTCGGGAGGAACCCGCCGGCGATCCGCAGGGAGCCATTGCCGCGGAAAACATACCCCAGACGGCGGACCCGGCCCACAAGTAGACCACTCCATGCTGGCAGGTTGCCTGCAGAGAGGGCGTGCCGCAGCGCGGCACGCCCTCTTGATCAGCTACTGTCTCTCCCGCAAAAAGGTCTCCCGGTCCAGCTCCAGTTCCACCAGTTCCACCTCGCGGCCGAAGCGGCGGGCGGTGGTGGTTCCAACCCGGCGAAAGCCTGCCGCCCGGTGGATCGCCAGGGCCGCCGTCCGGTCCGGCTCAAAGCAGTTGCACAGCCGCTGGACGCCATTGCGCATAAAGGCCCGGCGCAGCAGCAGTTCCAGCGCGGGCGCCCCGTATCCTCTGCCCCGATAGGGCGCAAACAGAACAACGCCCATGTCGCATCCCCGTCCCGAGGATGGGGTGTGGAAATTTACTTCCCCCACGAAGGCCCCGGTCTCCGGCTCCCGCAGGAGGGCATAAAACCGCTCCGGCTCATGGCCCACCCACCAGGCAGCCTTCTCCGCCCAGTCCGTCTCTGGAAAGTCGATGCAGCCGGTGTCGGCGTGGTAGCGGGGGTCGGCCACATCCCAGCCGGCGTTGTAGGCCATCGTAGCGGGGTCGGCCTGCATCCGCTGGACAAAGGCCATATCCGCCTCACCGGGGATATGGAGTTCCAGTACAGAGCGGCGGCAGTGGGCCGCAAAGGCCGCCAGATCCAATCGGAACGTGAGCCCGTCGTAAGTTTTTCCCCGCACCTGACGGATCCCGGCCTTGCGGCGGCACTCCCGGAACCCCAACTTCTCCGCCAGGCCGATCATCCGGGTGTTGCCGGACCAGGTCTGGGTGTAGAGATTGGTGTAACCCGCGTCCAGGTGGTAGCGTACAAAGGCGGTGAGGGCGCGGGTCCCCCAGCCACCGGACCAATAGGCGCTCTCCTGGATATCGATGCCCACAGCCAGCCTGGCGTCTCTCCGCCCATCCTCCGGAGCCGCCTCCTGCCAGTTAAAGTCCCCATCCAGGCAGTAGGTGTTGACTTGGCCGATATGGACGCCCTCCGCCGTATCCACGGCAAAACGCCAGCGGTGGCCCTCCCTGGGCCTTGCCAGCCCTGCCAGCCACTCCCGCCGGAACGTCTCCTCCCCGGGGAATGCAATGGGCTCCCAGGGGGCGTCCCAGTCCCCCCAGGCGGTTTCCGTGGTGTTCCAGCGGATGGCGTCGGCAATGTCGGCCTCCACCTCGTCCCGCAGGACAATGTTTTGATAGTTGATCCGCATACAGAGTTGTTCCTCCAAAATTTGTTTGGAGGGTATTTTACATCAGGCGCAACCCCTCCAGGCGCCCGCAGCTGTCTTTTTCATTCCCTTAAACCATCCTTTCACAGTTTGTGATATGAATATAGCACAGGCCCCGGAAAAAGTAAAGCGGGCGGCGCGGCCACGGCGTCTACACCTCCACCGTCTGGCCCGTGCGGAAGAAGTACAGCACCCTTCGGATCACCGGCTTCTCCAAAATCCGCTCCAGGGCGGCGCTGTACGCGGTCAGCTGCGGGCGATAAAATTGGGTCCGCTCCTCCAAGGTCTCCGCCGTCACATAGTCCGTCTTGAAATCCACCACCACCAGGCCCTCCGCCGTCTCTGCGAAGAGGTCCACCACGCCCTGGAGGAGAACCTGGTCGCTCCCAGATGCCTGCGGATAGTAGTCCGCCGCTGGAACCAGCAGACTGAAGCGGTACTCCCGCTCCACCCGCTCCGCCTGCCGCAGCTGGGCGGCCAGAGGGGAGGCCAAAAACCGGCGGATGGACGAAGCGTCCACGGCGGCTGCCTGCTCCTCCGTCAGCAGGCGGCGCCGCGTCAGATCCGCCAGCGTCTTGGCCACATCCCCATCCAGCGGTAAATACTGCATGACAAGGTGGGTGGCGGTGCCCCGCTGGTCCGCTGTCAGAGGCCGCTCCCCGGCCAAAAACAGGGGGCGGTCAAAGCTTGTTCGCCGGTAGGGCTGGACGGTGTTCTCCGCGATCTCCTGGTCCTTCTCCCGGCCCTTCAGCTGGGTGGCGGTCAGCTTGGTGGGCAGCCGGCACTCCGGCTGGTAGGGATAGCGGTAGTCCAGGACGGCGGGGTCGAAGTCCGCTGTCTCCACGGGGGGCCGCTCCGGCGCCCCACCCTGGAACACCGGGTGGGCACAGGACAGGCCGTCGTGGTATCCCACCGTCCAGGAGCTGTCATCCTCAGCGGCACAGATCCCCTCCTCCATATCCGCCGCCGCCCGCAGTGGCGCCGCCTCCCGCCGCTCCAGCAGAGGCAGCAGCACCCACTCCGCCATGGACCGGGCTCCATCCACCGTCTCCGGCGGCACCGGCAGGGCGGAGAGGGCCGCCAATTCCGCCAGACGGCGCGGGGCGTTCTGCATGGAGGCCACCAGGATCAGCTTCTCCTTTGCCCGGGTCATGCCCACGTACAGCACCCGCATCTCCTCCGCCCGCATCTCCCGGCTCAGCTGCCCCTCAATGGCCTGGCGGGCCACGGTGGGGTAGCGGATATGACGCTCCAGATCCACGTACATGGGCCCCAGCCCCAGCTGGGGGTGAACCAGCACCGGGGCCTGAAAGTCCATTTTGTTAAAGTCCTTGTTCAGATCCGCCAGAAATACAATGGGGAACTCCAGCCCCTTGGATTTGTGGATGGACATGATGCGCACACCGCCGCTGACGCTGCCCGAGGCGGTGGGGGGCTGTTCCCCGTTTTCCAGCAGAAAGCGCAGGTGGCTGACAAAGGAGAAGAGGCCCTTGTACCCGGCGCTTTCAAAGGCGCGGGCATGCTCATAGAGAGCGATCAGGTTTTCTCTGCGCTGGTCGCCGCCGTCCATAGCCCCAAACACTCCCAGCACATTCAGTTCGTTGTAGAGATGCCACACCAGCCGGTGGACGCTCATATCCTTGGCATGGGAGCGCAGAACAGCCAGACGCTCCAGGAAGGTCCGGCACACTGGGTCCCTGGAAGCGGCCAGCGCCTCATAGAAGTCCCCCGCCGGGTGCCGCCCCCGCAGAATGGCCAGCTTATCCGGCGTGAAGCCAAAGAGGGGCGAGCGCAGCACGGCGATGAGGGGTACGTCCTGACGGGGATTGTCCAAAATCTGCAGCAGCGCGTAGACCACCGCCACCTCCATGGTGGAGAAAAAGTCCTCCCTCTCCTGGGTGGCGCAGGCAATCCCCTGCTCCTCCAGCGCCCGGGCGTAGTGGCGCAGCCGGGGGCCCGGAGAGCGCATCAGCACCACCATGTCCTCCATTCGGCAGGGCCGCAGCCCATGGGTGTCCTCGTCCGTCACAGGAAAGCCGCTGTCCAGCAGTTCCCGGATTCTTTCCGCTACAAACCGGGCCTCCGCCAGAGGCCGGGAGATGGGCAGTTCATCCTCCCCCCGCCCCGCCGGCAGATCCAACAGATGAAATTCCGTCCCGCAGTCCGTCCGCTCCGGCAGGTAGTCGGCGCCGAAATGCAGCTGCTCCTCGTCGCCGTAGTCCATCTCTCCCATCTCCCGGGAGAGGATGTTGCGGAACACAAAGTTTGTGGCATCCAGCACTGGCCGGCGAGAGCGGAAATTCTGGCTGAGCAGGATCTTCCGGGGCTCACCGTCGGCAGCCTCCCCGGCGTGGGGATAGCGCCGGTACTTCTCCAAAAAAATGGTGGGGTCCGCCAGACGGAAGCGGTAGATGGACTGCTTCACATCCCCCACGGTGAAGAGGTTCCTCCCCTCCCGGGAGACAGCGGAGAAGATGGCGTTCTGCACCTGGTTGGTGTCCTGGTACTCGTCCACCATGATGTAGCGGAAGCGGTTGCGGTAGTAGTCGAGCGCCTCGGGGAACTCCTTGAAGAGCCGCACCGTCAGCATGATGATGTCGTCGAAGTCGACCGCGTTGGCGTCCTGGAGCTGCTTCTGGTAGATCGCGTACACCTTGGCGACGACCTGCTTGTAGTAGTCGTCCCCCACGCCGGCCTCGTAGCCGTCGGGGGTCAGGAGCTCGTCCTTCGCGCGGCCGATCGCGGAGAGCACCCCCTTGGGGGCGAATCGCTTGTCGTCGATGTTGAGCTCCTTGAGCGCGCCCTTGATCACCCGCAGCGAGTCGTCGGTGTCGTAGATCGCAAAGCTGCGCCCGTAACCGAGCCGCTCGATCTCGCGCCGCAGGATGCGCACGCACGCCGAATGGAAGGTCGAGGCGCCCACGTCGTCCGCCGTCCGCCCGAGCATCGCCGAAAGCCGCTCCCGCAGCTCCCCGGCGGCCTTGTTGGTAAAGGTGATCGCGAGGATGTTCCAGGGCATGACGGTGTGGCTGCGGATGAGCGTAAAGGCGCGGTCGGAGTCCCAGCTCTCCCCGTCGGCGTACTCCTCGAGGAAGGCGACGTCCTCCGCCGTGACCTGCTCGGGCATCCAGGTGCTGTGATAGGCGTCCC
>USMP01000032.1 GCA_900555795.1 uncultured Eubacteriales bacterium | reverse complement strand
CCAGCCTCTCGGACATCGGTACGCACGCATCCTCCGCCTTCCACTCGGTATCCGGCGCGGGCACGAAGATGGGGAGCAGCGTGCGCAGCGCCATGCTGGAGAGCATCAAGTCCGGCGACAGCCTGGCCAAAACCTTACGTATCGGGATCGGAGCAGCCTTCTCCAGCGTCCAGAGCAAGGTCAAGGGTATGGGGGCAGCCACCAGGAGTGTGGCCAAGGATATGGGAAGCGCCTTCCGGCATCCCATCCAGACCATCAAGGCCACCCTGAGCAGCGCCCTGCTGGACGCGCAGAGAGAAACGGAAGGTCTGGGCGCAGAAGCCGGGAAGACCGGGGATGACCTGGAGAAGATGGGCAAAAAGGGCGCCGGCGCGGGCGACAGCCTGGTGGACAGCCTGAAAAAGCTGGCCGTGGTCGCCGCCACTGTTGCGGTGATCAAAAAGGCCGCCGGCGCGGTCAAGGACTTCTGCGGCGCGGCCATCGACGCGGCGGCCTCCGCGGAGGAGACCTCCTCCAAGTTCAACACGGTATTCAAGGACGCGGCGGCCGCCACGGAAACGTGGGCGGAGAACTTCGCGGCAGACGCCCACCGGAGCAAGAACGAGGTCAAGGGCTTCCTGGCGGACTCCGGCGCCATCTTCACCGGCATCGGCATGGGAGCGGAACAGGCCGCCCAAATGTCCGAGATGATGACCAGCCTCTCCTACGACCTGGCCAGCTTTAACAACCTGGCGGACGAGGACGCCTTCGGCAAGCTGCGATCCGGCCTTATGGGCGAGACCGAGGGCCTGAAGACCATGGGCATCGTCCTCAACGAGGCCGCTCTGAAGCAGTCCATGCTGGGTATGGGGATCCAGGGGACCTTCAACGATCTGGATGAGGCCACCAAGGTACAGGTCCGCTTCAACGCCATCCTGGCCCAGACCTCCGACGCCCAGCAGGACGTGACCCGGACCGCTGGGTCCTATACCAACAGCCTGAAGGGCGTCAAGGGGATCTGGGCCGACTTCCTGGCCAGCGCAGGCGCGAAGTTCACACCCGTCCTGACCACGCTGTTCAATACCATCATCGAGGCGTGGCCCACCATTGAACCCATGCTCATGCAGCTGGTGGACCTGCTGGCAGGCGGGCTGTCTGAGGCCGTGCCCATCCTGGTACAGCTGGGCGGCGACCTGCTGCCGGTGTTCTGTGACGCTCTGGGCCTGGTCTTCCAGGTGGCAGGGCCCCTGATCCCAGTGGTTGGAACCTTCCTTTCCACCCTCCTGCCGCCCCTGGCGTCCCTCCTCTCCCTGCTGGCGGGCACCCTGCTGCCGCCCATCACGCAGATCCTCACGGTGATCTGCAACGACATCCTGGCGCCGCTCATGCCCGTCATCACCACCATCGCGCAGGCGATCCTGCCGCCCGTGGCCCAACTGCTGGGGCTGATCGCCCCCATCCTGCAGCTGATCGCGCCGGTCCTGCAGGTCATCGGCGACCTGCTCTCCGGCATCGCCAATGTGGTGGGCACCCTGATCGGCTGGGTGGCCGACGGCGTGGGCGCCGTGATCAACTTCTTCGACAAACTCTTCGGCGGAGCCAAGGAGGCCACCGGCGGCATGGAGGATCTGGCGGAGAGCACCAACAGCGTGGCCTCCTCCATCCCGGACCTAGGTGCTATTGAGATGCCGAAGGTGGAAATCCCGGACACCTCCGCTTACACCAGCACCATCCGGTCCGCCATGGACACCACGCCCATCGTGGCCGGGGAGAGCTGGGCCGCCGCCAGGGAGACCGCCAACACCGGCCTCCAGGAGATCGGGACCAACGCCACGGATACCTATGGGGCCATGGCGGAGCAGGCGGAGAGCGCCTGGACCCGGATGTCCAACGCGGCAGCCGCAGCTGTCGGCTCCACCATCGCGGAGCTGCGGCGCCTGAAAACGGCGGCCAATGACGTGGGGACCATTACCATAGGCACCACCGGCGTCACCAACGCCCGCATCCCCGGCCACGCGCGGGGCACCAGTAACTTCGAGGGCGGCCTGACCCGCATCAATGAGGAGGGCGGAGAGCTGGCGATCCTGCCCGGCGGCACTCAGATCATCCCCGCAGATCAGACCGACAACCTCATCAACGCCTCCCGCCACTCCAAATCCATCACCTTTGCCCCTCAATTTAACATCCAGCTCTCCGGGAATCCCTCGGAGGAACAGCTGCAGAATCTGGAGGAGCGTATCATGGAGATCGTGCGGAAGATGTTTGAGCAGCTGCAGGATGAGGACAGCAGTGTGGAGGCCCTGCAGGCATCCCTGCTGTAAGAGAGGAGGGCAACGCAATGTCTTACATGCTGATCGGCGGCACCGGCACGGTGGTATTTGAAAAGACGGCCACCGTCACCGACGAGAGCCCCACGATGTCCAGCCAGGTTACCAGCAGTCCCATCGAAGGCGGCGGCAAGATCACAGACCACGCCGTCCTCGACCCCATTAAATTCACCATTACCGGCGTGGTGGCCAGCCCCGCGGAGTATGCCGCTCTGGAAGCCATGTGGCGCGGCCGGGAGCTGCTCACCTACCGGGGCGCAGAGGCCTTCGACAACCTGCTGATCACCAGCCTTAAACGGACCCGGAGCAAGGACAACCTGGGCGGCTATGGCTTTACTATCGCCTTCCAGCAGATTACCATCACCTCTGCCGCCTTTGTGGACATTAAGGCGCCCACCATGAGCCGGCAGGACAGCGGCGCTGCCCGGAGCGCTAAGGCGGCCAAGTCTGCCAGATCCGCCACGCAGAACGGCCTGATGACCACCTCCAGCGAATACGCCGCCTATGTGGCGTCCTTCTCTGCCTCCGGCGTCAACACATCCGTGGCCAACGGCAGGACCAACCCCAGCTATGCCGGGTATCAAAAGGGGGGATGAGCCATGAAGCTGATTGAGTCCGGACAGGAAGTGGAGTTCATCGACATTGACAGAGACCGTGTGCCATGTTCGTTATTGATCAAGCTCATTGACCGCACCTACCGGATGACCTTCCGCTACAACGAGGTGGGAGATTTCTTCACCGTGGACCTGGAGACGGTCAGCGGCGGCAGCAGTACCCCGCTGGTCTATGGCGAGGTGCTGCGCTGCGGCAAGCCGCTCTTTGAGGCCTTCAACGATGAGCGTTACCCTCTGCCGGTACTCTGCCCCCTGTGCCTTACCGGGGATGAGATCGAAGAGATCACCTATGACAACTTCGGCACACAGGTGCGGCTATATCTCTTCGACCGACCGGGAGGTGATGCGTGATGCAGCTTTGGATGCGGCAGGCCGTCCTCATTCTGAACAAGAACAAGTACACCCTGGACGGCCTGAACTTCTCCTTCAAGGTCCAGTTTGAGGACCGGGCCAAGGTATCCACCGCCCAGCTGGAGATCCGCAACCTGGCCCCTTCTACCCGCGCCGCCCTGAAGAAGGGGGACCCGGTGATCCTCTCCGCCGGCTACCGGGGCGATGTGGGCTGCATCTTCGTGGGCGCCGTTGCGGAGTACGACCACGCTCTGGACGGCCTGGACGTTATCACCAGGATCACCGCCGCAGACAGTTTGGAGGAGTGGCTGGGCTCCTGGGTCAACAAGACATATAAGGCCGGCATGTATGCTGCGGACATCATCGACGATCTGCTCAACATCTTCGGCGTAGAGGTCTCCCTGGTAAAGCTGGCGGTCAACAAGCTCTATCCCGGCTGCCGTGTCTGCCGCGGCAAGCTGAAGGATGTGCTCACCAGCATCGTCTGCAGCGACTGCCGGTCCCGCCTGGTGATCCGCTGCGGCCAACTCATCATCAACCCGCCCGATGAGGGTATCGTGACCGGCTATCTGCTCACGCCCCAGACCGGGCTCCTGAAGGAGTCCTCCAGTTCTGAGAGCCAGACTGTCAACACGCAGACCTCAGCCGCCTCCAAGACCCGTATCGAACAGGAGGAGGCCGACGGTACCCTGAAGCGCGCCTGCCTGCTCAACTACCACATCGGCGTGGCCGACCGGATCACCATTCAGGATGCCCAGACCAATGGGTCATTCCTGGTGGTCTCCGGCGTCCATGAGGGCAGCCGGACCGGGAGCTGGAAAACCACACTGGAGGTGAGACCCATATAATGTGGACGAGCAAACGATCCGACCTGCGCGCGGCGCAGAGCGAGAAGGACCGGGAGGCGGTCCGGGTCTCCATGCCGGTCCAGGTCCTGGCCTTCTACCCGGACACCATGACGGTGGATGTACAGCCCCTGGTGAAGGAGGCCATCGACGGCAGCTACGCCAGCGCCGCCCCCCTGATGGGGCTGCGGGCGGCCTGCCTGTGCGCCGGTGACTATGTCATCCGGCCCTGGTACAAGCGGGGCGACGTTGGCTGGGTGATCGTGGCGGACTTCGATTCCGACACCGCCCTGCAGACCGGCCGGGAGGCGGAGCCCAACACCCGGCGCAACCACGCGCCGGAGGACAGCCTCTTCCTCGGTGGCGTCTGCCCCGCAGGCAGGGCACCCCAGGGGCTGCCGGGGGATGCACTGATCCTGGCCGCCGGCAGCGTGTATCTTGCGGTTTCCAAAACGGGGATCACGATCCACGGGAATGTGATCATCTCCGGCACGCTGGAGGCATCCGGCATTGAGATGACTACCCACACCCACCCCACCAGTTGGGGCGAGACCGGAACGCCGAATTAGGAGGATGCTGATGAACAATCTGACACTGAAGATCGACCCGGACGCCCACGACCTGGTGTTGGAGGACGGCGCCCTGGTGATGGTATCCGGCGCCGAGACGGTGGCGCAATGTGTCCGCCTGACCCTGGAAACATTCAAAGGTGAGTGGTTCCTGGATACAGGGCACGGAACGGATTATGACCAGATCATCGGGGACGGAACCGGAGATCCCGAGGCCGTCCTTCGGGCGGCCATCTTTCAGGAGACCGAAGTAAAATACATCGACCGCCTGGAGGTGTCCAGGCAGGGCCGCCAGCTCTCAGCCGCCTTGACCGGGCGGCTGGCAGCCGGCACGAAAATCAGTCTGGAGGTGAGCGCGTGAATGAGAATTGGGGCCTGACAGAGTCCGGCTTTCTGCGTCCGTCCTACACAGAGCTTCTGGATGCGCTGGAGGTCAAGGCCAAGGAGCTCTTCGGCAGCTCCGTCAACCTGTCCGTGCGCAGCCCCCTGGGGATCTTCCTGCGTATCTTCGCATGGTTCGCCGGGATGCTCTGGCAGCTGGCGGAGCAGGTCTACAACAGCGGCTTTGTGGATACCGCTACCGGGATCAGCCTGGCCCGCCTGGGCGCATTCATCGGCATCCGCCTCCTGGCGGCACAGAAGGCCACCGGTATGCTCCGGATCACAGGGGAGGCCGGCGCCTCCATCTATGCCGGCTTCCTCGTCCAGGCCCGGAACAACCAGCGCTTTGTTACCCTGGAGGACGCGGTCATCGGGGAGGGCGGGACGGTCTCTGTGCCCATCCAAGCATATGAGGCCGGGCCGGAGGGCAATGTGGACGCCGGAGCCATCGACACCGTAGTCACGCCGCTGGCCGCCGTTGTCTCGGTCACCAACCCCGAGGCCACCGCAGGGGGGCGTGCCCGCGAGACCTGGCAGGAGTTCCGGGAACGCTATTACAACAGTGTGGATAAGGCGGGCGGCAGCAACACCGACGCCATCCGGGCCCAGCTCCTGGAGACCGAGGGTGTGGTCAATGCCGTGGTCTGGGAGAACGATACCGATGAAGCGAACGAGGCGGGGCTGCTGCCCCACAGCATCCAGGCCATCGTCTACGGCGGGACCGACACCAATGTGGCCGCTGCCATCCATGCGCGCAAGGCTGCCGGTATCCAGACCTGCGGTACATCCAGTGCCCAGCTCCTGGATGCCAGCGGCAAGCTCCGCACCATCCGGTTCTCACGCCCCACTGCGGTGCCCATCCACGTGAGGATCTCCTCGCTGGTCACGGACGCCGCCTATCCGGGGGACGGCACCCTGAAGGCCGCGGTTGTGGACTACATCGGCAGCGAGGGCGCAAGCCTGGCCGCCTCCGGCCTCTCCATTGGCGAGACCGTCTACTACAACCGCCTCATGTGTCCCATCAACGAGACCCAGGGCGTGGTGGACTACATTCTGGAGATCAGCACCGACGGCGCCGCCTGGCAGAAGGCCAACATCGTCCTCACCGCACTCCAAAAGGCCGTCACCAGCCCGGACAAGGTGGTGATCTCACGATGAGCCTCCTCCTGAACATGCTGGACAAGCTGCCCGGCGCCTACAGCAAGGATCCGGACAGCAATATCGGCCGGCTCTTTCAGCTCTTCGCCGCCGCCCTTGGCGGTGCGGAGGACGCACTCCGGACCGTGGAGCTCTGGCGGGACCTGGACAGCGCCTGCGGGACCACGCTCGACCGGATCGGCGCCAACTTCGGTGTCACGCGCGATGGCGCCTCCGATCCGATCTACCGGCTTCTCATCAAAACGAAGGTCACCGCCCTCCTGGCCGGCGGCGATGTGGATACCATTTTCACAGCCACCAGCCTGCTCTTCCATGTGGACCCCATGGAGATCACGCTGGAGGAGCGCTTCCCCGCCAGGATACGCGTCATCGTGGATGAGACTGAGATGGCCCCGGAGCATATGCAGCTCTCCAGCAGCGCGGCCTCCGTAGTAAAACGCATTGCGGCCGCGGGGATCGGCTGTGAGGTGATATTCTATATCCCCATCGGCTGCGAACTCCACGCGGGCATGGCCCTGCATGACACAGCCGCAGAACAATTCGACTTTACCGCCATTTTGTGAATAGGAGCGTTTCGCTATGGGTGTTTTTTCTACCAACGCAGTCACGGACAAGGGCAGGATCCTGTTGGCAGAGAGCCAGGTGGGCTCCCTCTTCATTCCAACGAAGATCGTTATGGGCTCTGGCTCTATGCCGTCCGGCGCAACGCCGCGTGCCATGACCGCCCTCGTCACCCCGGTCGTCCAGCTGGACATCAACAAAAAGCGCACCTCGGAGGACGGAAAGGTCATCATCGGAGGATCCTTCTCCAACGGGAATGTCTCCAGCTCCTTCTATTTCAGGGAGCTCGGCCTCTACGCAAAGGTGAAGCATCCGGATGGCTCCTTCAGCGAGGAGGTCCTTTACGCTTATGGGAACGCGGGGGCCTCCGCAGACCTCATCCCCGCACCGCCTGCCGCAGTCATTGAGAAGCAGATCGACCTGGTCACCTGGATCGGCAGCGACACACAGATCGACCTGACCATTGAGAGCGGCGCCTACATCCCCTTTACGGACAAGGGGGCACCCGGCGGCGTCGCTGCCCTCGACGAGGACGGGAAGGTAGTGACCGCCCAGATACCGGATCTCTTTGTGGTGAGCGGGACGGAACCGGAGAAGGGCCCCGTGCTTTGGTTCGATACATCCGGAGGCCAGGCCGCCGCCAACGCTATGCTGGAGCTGGCAGAGGACAGCGGCGCATCGGCCGTGACCGCTGAGGTGGAGGGAGATACCTATTCCATCCGCAATGCCACTGTGAATCAGGCCCCGACTGCCGGGGGCTATAATTTCGATTTGTTATAGGAGGCGTACACGATGTCCAATGTAACGAAGAAAGCGATTCTGCGGGCCTTGGTGGAGGGCGTACTGACCGATCTTATGGTCCAGACCAAAGCGGACAATGTGTATCTGGATGATACCACCACCGTGGCCGCCAAGCTGGCTGAGATGGTGACCGCGATCAATGAGCGGGCCAAGAGCACGGACGTGACCACGCAGATCTCCGATGCCATCAATGGCCTTATCAACGGAGCCCCTGCCACCTATGACACTCTCAAAGAGATCGCCGACTACATCGCATCCCACGAGGATGTGGTGGCGGGTCTCAATGCGGCCATCGGGGCTAAGGCGGATAAGAGTACTGTGGAGGCGATCCAGGCTACGGTATCCGCCCTGGGCGCACTGGCATCCAAGAGCAAGGTGGCGGAAGCCGATCTGGATGACAGCCTGAAGAGCAAGGTCAACGCCGCCGCCCAGGGCAATCACAGCCACAGCAACAAGACAGTCCTGGATGGCATCACCGCCCAAAAGGTCGCCGTCTGGGACGGCAAGGGCACGGTATATGTCCAGGCGGTCCAGCCTGCCGGTCTGGCGGCGGGCGACCTGTGGATTCAGACACTGGAATAGGAGGTACCCATGGCGACCTATGAATACAACGGTCTTATGACCGTAAAGGACGCGGCGGGCAACAAATACCTGCTCTATCCGATCACGAAGGCAGAGTGTGTGGATGGCCTGGAAGAAGCACTGGCCGCAAAGGCCGCCGCCACCCACCACCACGCGGCCGGAGATGTCAACAGCGGGATATTCGATTCCTGCTTCCCCCCTTCTTTTGTCCGCCCGTTAGAGCAGCAGCACCAGCGCCGCAAAGGCCGCCAGCAGCCATATCCATGCCGCTGGGGATATTACGAGTGGCACACTCTCCACAGCTAGAGGCGGCACGGGCAACGCCAACGGTACAGTTGCAAAGCTGACTACTGCGCGGACTATCCGAACGAATCTTGGAAGCACCTCCACCGCCAGTTTTGATGGTTCAGCTAACGTAACTCCCGGTGTTACCGGAACGCTTCCCATTGCGAATGGCGGCACAGG
>USMP01000031.1 GCA_900555795.1 uncultured Eubacteriales bacterium | reverse complement strand
CTTTAATCTCCAGAACTTCGGCTTTGCATTCCTTTGGCTGGTGGTGCTGTGGGTGCTGATTCTCCGGATGATTTTCACTTTCCGCAAGACTGATTCATTGGCGGCGTGGCTGCAGATGCCCTACTTCCTGTGGGTGACCTTTGCGGCCTACCTGAATCTGGGCGTGTGGATGCTCAACCGGTAATAGAACGGGGCAGCCATCCTTATGACCGGTATGCCCTTTGACGAGCAGCTGGATCAATGAGAAGAGAGCACAGAGGAGCGTAACATGGTCTTGCCATGGTACGCTCCTCTGTGCTTTGTAAAACCGTGTCAACTTATTTGCCAAACAAATCGCTGTGGCTCCCTGTGCGGGTCAGGGTCAAAACCAAGACATCATTCTCCAACCGGTAGACTAGGAGCCAATCCGGAAGGATGTGGCATTCCCGGTGGCCCACCCAGCTGCCGGTGAGGGCATAATCCTTGTTTTTTCCGGCAACGGTTCCCCCACAGCCAGAAGTGCAACGATGTGCTCCAGCAATTCAATTTTCAAGCCACGCTTGATGGCCAGCTTGTAATCCTTCCGAAATTGCGTGGTGAACTTTACGGCATATTTCGTCTGGCTCATTTCTTTAAGGCATCACCGCACAATTCCCCACGCACGTCTTGGCGGCCGATTTGCCCCACAAATGCGTTGCAAAACCTTGCAATACACAAAGTATTCCTGCGGTTTTGCGCCTTTTTGCGGCACAAATTTTCGCGCCAATCCGCACGCGTTGAATGATGCGGTAATGCCTTAAATCCGCAAACAACTCGTCCATATCGCTGTATCCCATTACAGACGGGTCCTTCGCAATCCTTTCCGCCTCCAGCATAGCGGCAATCGTCTCCTTGTTTGGCTGATTCAAATTGATCTCAAAGGGAATTCCGCCCTCCCGAATGGACTGCCTTACAAAGCGCTATGGTCCATATAGAAAATCTGTGAAATACAGCTTGGACTTAGGATGGGTGCGCTCTATCCTATTGAGCTACTGGCGCATATGAGGTTTTAGGGCACCCTGCTGGCGCGGAAAGGCGAACACCGTCAGTTTCATCAGGAGGTGGATGCTCTATCCAGCCGCGCTGCAAAAAACGATTCCGGCAGCCCGGACGGGTGGGCACACACGTCACGCATGTGCTATTATATCCAACCTCCTCTGGTTTGTCAACCGCGGACAGGCCCCCCGGACAGTTTTGTCCGGGGGGCCTGCCTGGGAACAATTCATAGCACAATACTCGCAGGAGAAGCGAGAAGGCCGGCAAAAGAGGGCGGAGGCGCAGAGTCCCTCCAGACAGCACCGCCGTCAGCGGTGGGGCGGTTCCTTCCGGGGATGGCAGTAGGGGGCGTTGGCGCAGCCACTGCAGCCGCAGCCACATCCACCCTTGCCGGACCGCCTGTTTTTGACCATCCGCACAAGAATGGCGGACACCGTCAGCACCAAGACGAGAAGTACAGCAATCGAACCAGGGTTCATACAACGTCACTCCTCTCACACAGGCACATCCGGCCCCGCCTGTCAGCGGAAGCCTGAAGCGCCA
Source organism: uncultured Eubacteriales bacterium (assembly GCA_900555795.1). Taxonomy (GTDB): domain Bacteria; phylum Bacillota; class Clostridia; order Oscillospirales; family Oscillospiraceae; genus Pelethomonas. Next base: position 7,104 of record USMP01000031.1, on the reverse strand, counting down.
GCTTTAGTTAGCTATAACTAACCGCAAACATAAAGTACCACAGCTGCTTCCCTTTGTCAATAGGGTTTTCCCGTTTTTTTAAATTCCGGCGGCGCGGTCATCGGCGCACGGGCGAGGGGATAAAACTGCTCCCCGGCGGAGACGTTGGCGGTCAGGCTCCCGGCATCAGCGCGGGGGCGCGGGGATGACGGGCGGGGAAGCGGGGAGCGCGGCCGCGGCCTGAAGCCTCTCTTCTCTGAAAAGGTCTGCTGCAAAATCGGATTTAAAACGTTACCGAGAACCGCCGGTGTAACGACTCTCGGTAACGCTTTAATCCGTCTGTTTTCTGATTTGGCCTGAAAACCGCATTTTGCAGCAGGCCCTTTTTCAGATCCGCCCGTACATTTTTGCGTACTGGGCAATTTTTTTTGCCAGAGCCGCCGTGGCCTCGCCGGGCAGCAGCCGCCACTGCCAGTTGCCGCCCAGTGTGCCGGGGGTATTCATCCGCCCCTCGGCTCCCAGCCCCAGGTAGTCCTGCATCTGGGCCACAAAGGTATCCGCCACGCTGCTCATGCCGCCCCGGATGACACCCCAGTTAAAGCCCTCGGCCTCGCTGAGGCCCAGGTACTTGCGGGCGTAGGTCACATCGGCCCGGTCCGCCTGGTCCCGCCACTGCATCACCGTCTCGTTGTCGTGGGTGCCCACATAGCACACACAGTTGCGCTCATAGGTGTGGGGCAGGTAGTTGCTGGGCTCCCGGGAGTCAAAGGCAAACTCCAGCACCTTCATACCGGGCAGGCCCGAGTCGGCCAGCAGCTGATGGACCTCCGGCGTGAGAAAGCCCAGGTCCTCGGCGATAATCTCCAGGCCGGGGAACCAGCTGGTGAGCACCCCCACCAGATCCATACCCGGGCCCTTGCGCCAGCGGCCCGCCTTTGCGGTGGCGGCGCCGTAGGGCACCGCCCAGTAGCTCTCCAGGCCCCGAAAGTGGTCAATGCGGATCACATCGAAGAGGCGGCTGGCGCCCTCCACCCGGCGGATCCACCAGCCGAAGCCATCGCTGCGCATCCGATCATAGTCGTAGAGGGGGTTGCCCCACAGCTGCCCGTCGGCACTGAAGTAATCCGGAGGTACGCCGGACACCTCCGTAGGCACGTTGCCCTCCCCCAGCTGGAAAAATTCCGGCTCCGCCCACACGTCCGCCGAGTCCATGGCCACGTAGATGGGCAGGTCCCCGATGATGCGGATGCCCAGGGAATGGATATACTCCCGCAGGGCCATCCACTGGCGGTAGAAGAGAAACTGAAGGTAGGTAAAAAAGTCCACGTCCTCCCGCAGTTCCCGGCTGTAGCGCTCCAGCGCCTCCGGGCGGCGCAGGCGAATGGCCTCATCGGGCCAGTCCAGCCAGCTTTTCATGGCAAAGTGCTTTTTCACCGCCATGTACAGCGCGTAGTTGCCCAGCCAGGGGTTCTCCCCGGCGAAGGCCGTCACCATCGCCCGGTCCCGGTCCCAGCCCCGGCGAAAGGCGGCGCGGAGGACGGTAAAGCGGGCGGCATAGATCCGGCCATAGTCCACGTACCGGGGATGATCCCCCCAGTCCGCTCCGTCCAGTTCCGCCTGCTCCAGAAGGCCCTCCTGCCGCAGCAGGTCCAGGTCAATGAAGTAGGGGTTGCCGGCAAAGGTGGAAAAGCTCTGGTAGGGGCTGTCTCCATAGCTGGTGGGCCCCAGAGGCAGCAGCTGCCAGTACTTCTGTCCGGCGGCGTGGAGAAAATCCGCAAAGTCATAGGCGGCCCTCCCCAGGGTGCCGATCCCATAGGGGGAGGGCAGGGCGGAGATGGGCAGAAGGATGCCGCTTGAGCGGTCCATAGTCATCACTCTTTCTGGTTTCAATTGGCGATAGCGCACTCCGCCATCATAGCACCGGCCCCCGCCGGCTGTAAAGGAAAAAATCTCAGCCCTTCACGGCCCCGGCGGCCACGCCCTTGATAATGTGCTTCTGGCATAGGAGGTAGAAGACAATGATGGGGATAATGCTCACCATGATCACCGCCATGGTGGCCCCCAGGTCCACCGTGCCGTAGCTGCCCTTCAGGTACTGGATGAGGACGGGGATGGTCATATACTCCGTGCGGTCCAGCACCAGGTAGGGCAGCAGGTAGTCATTCCACACCCACATGGTCTCCAACACCCCCACGGAGATAAGGGTGGGCTTCAGCATCGGCAGCACCACCAGGAAATAGGTGCGCAGGGGCCCGCAGCCGTCAATGGCGGCGGCCTCTTCAATTTCCAGAGGAAGGCTTTTGATAAAGCCGGTAAACATGAAGATGGCCAGTCCCGCCCCGAAGCCCAGATAGACGATGGGGATGGTGTAGGGGGAGTTCAGCTTCAGCCGGTCGGCGGTGAAGGTGAGGGTGAACATGACCATCTGGAAGGGGACAATCATGGAAAACAGGCACAGGTAGTAGAAAATCCGGCAGAAGAGGCTGTTTACCCGGGCAATGTACCAGGCGGCCATGGAGCAGCACAGCAGGATCAGCGCCGTGGAGGCCACGGTAATGAACAGGCTGAAAAACACAGCCTTCAAAAAGGGATAGTTGCCGAAGGTCATACCCTTGATATAGTTGGCCAGGCCCACAAAGGATTCCCCGTTGGGCAGGGCAAAGGCGTCCAGATTCACGTAGGCGTTGGACTTGAAGGAGTTGATCAGCACCTGGAAAATGGGGATGAGCCAGAATATGCTGAAGAGGGTAAAGAAGCAGGTCAGTACCTTGCTGCCGACGGAATAGCGGGATTTCATCACTGCTGGACCTCCTTTCGCCGGGTGGCGGACAGCTGGGCGATGGCCAGCACGGCCACCAGCAGGAAGAAAATCACCGCCTTGGCCTGGGCCGCCCCGTGCCAGTTCTTGTTGATGCTGTAGGTGGAATAGATGTTCAGAGCCAGCAGTTCCGTGGCCTTGATCTTGCCACCCTCCACCATGACGATGGGGTCGCCCCCGGTGAGTGCCAGGTTCTGGTCAAACATCTTGAAGGAGTTGGTCAGAGTCAGAAACACACAGATGGTAATGGAGGGCATCACATTGGGGATCGTCACCCGGATCAGGGTCTGCCAGGCGCTGGCCCCGTCAATGCGGGCGGCCTCCAGCATGTCCTCCGGCACCGCCTGAAGGCCCGCGATATAGATAATCATCAGATAGCCGATCTGCTGCCAGGCCACCAGAATCACCAGCCCCCAGAAGCCGTAGGTGGCGTTGGCAGTGAGGTAGGTGTTGTACTGCTTGAGTATGGCGTCAAAAATGACGCTCCAGATATAGCCCAGCACCACGCCGCCAATCAGGTTGGGCATAAAAAACACTGTGCGGAAGAGGTTGGCGCCCCGCAGCTTCTGGGTCAGCGCATAGGCAATGGCGAAGGCGCAGAGGTTGATGAGCACAATGGACACCAGCGCGAAGGCAGCGGTGTTCCAGAAGGCGTGGACAAAGCTGGGGTCCCGCAGGGCCTTGCCATAGTTGGCAAGCCCCACCCAAGCCGCGTCCAGGGGGGTGTTGAAGTTGCAGAAGGACAGATAGATCCCCTGCAGGAAGGGCCAGATAAAGCCGATGATGAAGCAAAGGAAAGTGGGCAGGATGAACAGCGGGAACCAGCGCTGGATGGGGCGGCGGATCAGCCGGCTGTTCACGGCCACGCCGCTGTTGGACGATTTGCTCAAGGCGTTTCCCTCTCTTTCTGTGGTCAAGCAAGCGGCGCAGCCGCCTTTCCCGGGGAGTTCCGCGCCGCCGGGGGCGGCGGCGCGGCCATGTTGGACGGAGCGAAAGCCCTCGGAGGCCGGGGGCCTTGGCTCCGCCCAAAACGGCGGAGAGAGGGGGCGGGCGGAAACCGCCCGCCCCCTCCGGTGACACTGACAGCGGAGATCAGCCGTGCTGGATCTGATACTCGTAGGCCCAGCCGTCCACAAAAGCGGTCTTGACGGCGTCCCAGTTGGCGTCGGTCTGATCGGCGGAATAGGCGGCCAGGGCGGAAACCACAGTGGCTCTCCAGCTGTCCACGTTGGGCGTGTGGTTAAAGGCCCAGGTCACGGTGTACTTGCCGTCGGCCATGTAGGCGTTGGCATCGTTGAAAAACACGTTCTCAGACTCCTTGGCGTTCTTGAAGGGGATGGGGCCGAACTGCTCGGCCATCATCTTCGTACCCTCCTCGGAGGTGACAACCCAGTACATGAAGTCCAGCGTGGCCTGGATATCCTCCTGGGAGGCCTTGGCGTTCACGGCCCAGCAGTTCTCGGTGCCGCAGCAGAGGCCCGCGTTCTCCTCGCCGTCCACGCCGCAGTAGATGGGGATCATGGCCAGGTCCCCAGCGTTCATCAGATAGCCCAGATCCTTGTTGCCGGTGAGGTTGGCGTACTCCCAGGTGCCCTGCTGCCAGAACACGGCCTTGCCGGTGCCGAACTCCGCCTGGCTCATATCGCCGGTGGCGGTGGTGAGGGAGGTGGGAGAGGCGGAGGAGTTGTTGATATACAGGTCCCAGATGGCCCGGTAGTTGTCCAGGTAGGCGCCGGTAATGGTCTCCGGCTGCTCGGTGACGCCGTCGTCCCGGAACTCGTAGTACAGAGGCATGTTGGCCAGGTGGCCGGAGAAGCGCCAGGAGGAGGAGCCGTCCAGTCCGGAGGAGGCGAAGGCGTCAAAGCCCAGATCCCCGGCGCGGGCGTGGATGTCCTCCGCCGCCGCCTTGAGGGTGGCAAAGTTGGTGATGTCGCTGAGCTCATAGCCGGCCTTGGCCAGCAGGGCCTTGTTGACAATGATGCCGAAGGCCTCGTAGCAGTAGCCGATCGCCTTGACGGCGCCGGTTTCATCGGTGAGGTTGAAGTCGCTGGTGGTCATCTCACCCAGCACATCGGTGCCGGTGAGATCCAGGCAGTAGTCGCCCCAGTCCAACAAGCCCTGGGCGTTGCCGCACTGGAAGAGGGTGGGGGCCTCGCTCTTGGCCATCTCGGCGGTCAGCGTCTCGTTGTAGGTACCGGAGGCGGCGGTAACAACCTTTACTGGCACACCGGTCTTTTCGGTGTAGGCCGCGGCCAGGGCCTGCCAGGCCTGGTCAGCCTCAGGCTTGAAGTTCAGATAGTAGACGGAGCCGGCGGCCTTGTCGCCGGAACTGTCGGAGGGGGTGGAGGAACCGGTCTGTCCGGAGGTGTTCTTGCCGGACGTGTTGCCGCCGCAGGCCGCCAGCGCAAGGGCCAGGGTCAGGGACAGCAGCAGAGCAAGCATTCTTTTCATGGTGCAATCTCCTTTTCATCTTCATGACATATGAAATACAGGGACAATATTTTCACGCCCGCAGGCGGGAAAACCAAGCAAACGGGCTCACAGCCGGCGGACGGAGCCGCCCTGGCGCAGCCGCGCCTCCAGCCGCAGGTGGCGGGGCTGGCCCCCCTCCCGCAGCAGTTCCATCAGGATGGCCACGCTCTCCCGGCCCATCTCCTCCACCGGCTGGACCATGGTGGTCAGGGTGGGGACGGTGTACTCACTCATGCGCAGCCCGTCGATGGCGATGACGGAGCAGTCCTCCGGCACCCGGCGGCCCCGGTCCGTCAGGGCCTTGATCACCGCCATAGCCATGGTGTCCGACAGGGTGAACACAGCGGTGAAGTCCGCCCCCCGGTCCAGCAGTTCCACCGCCCCCTGGTAGGCCTCCGGCATCTCAAAGCAGCCGCCGGTTTCCACCAGCAGCCGGGGGTCAAAGGCGAGGCCCCGGTCCGCCAGGGCCGCCCGGTACCCCTCGTAGCGCAGCTGGCTGATGGAGCGGTCGGCACAGCTGGGCACCACGGCGGCAATGCGCCGGTGGCCCAGTTCCACCAGCGCCTCCACCGCCCGGTAGGCGGTCTGGTAGTCGTCAATGGAGACGGAAGCGTAGTCCCGCTCGGAGAGGGAGCCAAACCGGTTGGTGTAGGAACAGCAGACGTAGGGCACACCGATCAGGGACAGCTCGGCGGGGGTGTAGTCGAATCTCCCCCCCAAAAACACCAGGCCCCGCAGCTTTTTCTCCCGCTCCAGAATGGCGCCGGCCTTCACCTCGTCATCGTCAGAGCCAATCTGCCGGAGGACCATGGTGCAGCCCCACCGGTCAATCTCCCGGGAGACCACCTTCAGCATATCGGAGAAAAATGGGTTGCCCGTCCCCCGGACCACCACGCCGATGGCGTCGGACTGGCTGCGGACCAGGTCCCGGGCACTGTTGTTGGGAATATAGCCCTGCTGCTCCACCATGTCCAGCACCCTCCGGCGCACCGCCTCGCTGACATCGGGCCGGTTGTTGAGCACCCGGGACACTGTACTGACGCTGACGCCGCAGGTCCGGGCGATATCTTTAATGGTCATCAGTATCCCCTCCCTGCAAAATGGGGTCGAAACATTTTCGGTAACGATACCGGTAACGTTTCCGAATCCTCTATGCTCTGATGATAGCAAGTTCTCTCCCCTGTGTCAATCAAAAGCCGTCGGGAGGGCCACAACTTTGGATAGTTGCCCAATTTCAAGTCCGGCTTTTGGACACTTTCACAACAAGCAATTTAAATCACCGCAAATTTTGGAAAATTTGCATAAGGCTTTTCCGACAAAAACTCCGGCGGAACGGTTGACCTTTTTGTCGGCAACTGCTACAATATGAAACGTTGGGGCAAGGAGAAGGCCCCGGCCCGCCGCTCAGGCGGACGGGATATCAGGAACAATGATACAGGAGGACCCGGTTTCATGAAGAAGATTCTTTCCACCAATGCGGCGCCGGCGGCCATCGGCCCCTATTCCCAGGGGGTTGACGGCGGCAGCGTGGTTATCACCTCCGGCCAGCTGCCGGTTGACCCCGCCACCGGCGCCTTTGCACCCGGCGGCGTGGCGGAGCAGACCCGCCAGTCCCTGCTGAACGTCCAGGCGGTGCTGGCCGCCGCAGGACTGACGCTGGAGCACGTGGTTAAGACCACGGTGTTCCTGCAGAGCATGGACGATTTCGCCGCCATGAACGCGGTATACGCCGGCTTTTTCCCCGGCGAGCCGCCGGCCCGCAGCGCCGTGGAGGTGGCCCGTCTGCCCAAGGACGCCCTGGTGGAGATTGAGGCCATCGCCGTGCGCTGAAAGCG
>USMP01000030.1 GCA_900555795.1 uncultured Eubacteriales bacterium | reverse complement strand
CCCGTTTTTTTCATTGAGAAATTACCTGACTTATGATATGATTTTATTAAAGAAATAACTTTTTAGAAGGTGTAAATCACAATGTCCCAGGTAACAAAACGGGCGTTGGAGCAGTCCCTCAAAAATCTGCTGCTGAAAAAGCCGCTTACAAAAATCACGGTAGGTGACATTACAGAGGATTGCGGAATCAATCGTATGACTTTTTACTATCACTTTAAAGATATATACGATTTGGTCGAATGGTCGTGTCTGGAAGACGCCAAACAGGCGTTAGAAGAAAAGAAAACCTACGATACATGGCAGCAGGGGTTCTTACAAATTTTTAAAGCGGTGCAGGAAAACAAACCGTTTATTCTGAATGTTTACCGTTGTGTTCACCGAGAGCAGGTTGAAAAATATCTGCAGCCGCTGGTGGATCAACTGCTTTTGAATGTTATTAACGAGGAGGCAGCCGGGATAACGGTTCGAGACGAAGATAAGCAGTTTATTGCACAGGTTTATTCTTATATGTTTATCGGGCTGATGCTCGACTGGATCAAGGACGATATGCGCGAAGATCCGCAGCAGATTGTGGAAAAGCTATCTAAGCTGATAAAAGGCTCTGTGTCGGTAGCTCTTTCCAGATTCAAACTCTGATTTTATCATTTTAACGGTTTTGATAAAACTTTTTACATCTTCTAGTCCCGTGATAAGAATTTTGTCACGGGGCTTTTTTTGTTTATTGTGCCCCTGATGGGAGTAGGTATAATGAAAACAGAAAGAAAAAACAGGAGGTTTTCGTTATGTATTATTCTGCAGGAACTTATGAATCATTTGCCCATCCCGAGAAACCAAAGGATGTAGATAAGAAATCCGCTTACATTATTGGCACGGGGCTGGCCGGGCTGACCGCTGCTTTCTATCTTGTCCGTGACGGACAGATGAAGGGGGAGCATATCCATCTGCTTGAAAAACTCGAGCTTGCCGGCGGCAGCTGCGACGGACGCAAGGATGTGACAAAAGGCTTCTTCATGCGCGGAGGCCGTGAAATGGATAACCACTTCGAGGTCATGTGGGATACCTTCCTGGATGTGCCTTCCATTGAAACACCAGGGGTTTCGGTACTGGACGAGTATTACTGGCTCAATAAGCACGACCCGAACTATTCTCTTTGCCGTGCTACAGTAAACCGCGGCGAAGACGCCCATACAGACAAGAAGTTTTTACTGGATAAAGACTCGGCGATGGCTTTATCCAAGCTGTTCTTAACACAGGAAAAGGATTTGGAAAATAAAAAGATTTCCGATGTGCTTCCCGAATCCTTCTGGAACACAAATTTCTGGCTCTATTGGCAGACGATGTTTGCCTTCCAGCGCTGGTCGAGCGCTTTGGAAATGAAGCGTTATCTTTGCCGCTATGTGCATCATATTGACGGCTTGCCGGATTTCAGCGCCTTGCGTTTCACCAAATACAACCAGTATGAGAGTATGATCCTGCCTCTGGTAAAATATCTGGAGAATCACGGCGTGCAAATTGAGTACGGTATGGACGTAAAAAATGTCATAATCCAAACCGAGGGCGATAAGAAAATTGCAAAGCAGATCCTTTATGTAAAAGACGGTAAGGAGCAGAGCATTGACCTGATTGAGGATGATCTCGTATTCATTACCAACGGTTGCTGCACCGATACTTCCTGTTACGGCGACCAGACCCACGCCCCGGACTTGTCTGTCATTCACAACGGCTGCGGCGAATCGTGGGATATGTGGAAGGCCATCGCCGCCCAAGCCGAGCATGGAGAGTTCGGGAATCCGGATGTCTTCTGCAGCAATATCGATGCCACCAACTGGATGAGTGCAACCGTAGCGACATCCAACGAGGAGATCATCCGGCATATTATGAATGTCTGCAAACGCGACCCACGCTCTGGAAAGGTAACGACCGGCGGTATTGTAACCGTTAAGGACAGCACCGACAACTGGTATCTTTCCTGGACAATCAACCGTCAGCCACAGTTCAAGTCCCAGGATAAGAGCATGGTTTTGGTATGGCTTTATTCGCTCAATACGAATAAAGAGGGCAACTATGTAAAAAAAGCGATGCGTGACTGCACCGGCGAAGAGGTTTGCCGCGAGTGGCTGTACCATATTGGTGTTCCGGCCGATAAAATTGACGCTCTCGCTAAGGAGGCCTGCAATACCACAACCTGCTTTATGCCGTATATCAACGCCTTTTTCCAGCCGAGAAAAGAATCCGACCGCCCGAAGGTAGTGCCGCAGGGCGCTGTGAATTTCGCATTTATCGGTCAATTTGCCGAGACACCGCGGGATACCATTTTCACTACCGAGTATTCCATGCGTACGGGTATGGAGTCTGTCTATACCCTGCTGGATATTGACCGCGGCGTACCGGAGGTTTGGGGCAGCGTGTATGATGTGCGCGACCTTCTCAATGCCACTGTGAAACTGCGGGACGGCAAGAAGGCCACCGACATGGAGATGGGTCTGGTAGAGAAGATGGCCGTCAAAAAAGTTCTTGGCAAAATTGAGGGCACCGATATTGAAATGTTGCTGAAAGAATACGGTGTGATTTAAGCAACTTCATAAGGCATAGCAAGATGCCCGCCGGGATCTCCCGGCGGGCATCTTATTGCGACTGTGCACAGGTACTACGATGAGGTCAGGGCAGAACTGGCAGTTCCGGTAGCCACATGAAATCAAGGATAAAAAGCAGCAGGCGGTGAGTATCGGAAACTCACCGCCTGCGGTCTCATAAAGTGGTCAGGAATTCGTGCCGTCTGTGGTATTATTGTGGTCAAACGAAAAATCACCGCTAATTTAGCGGTGATTTTTCTCATTGGTGGACCCGAAGGGGATCGAACCCTCGAAACCTCACGGATGCGAACCGTGCGCTCTCCCAGCTGAGCTACGGGCCCATATTGGCCGTTTTTTGCGGATTTTTCGTAACAAAAAGCGGACTTTGGGGGTATTCAATTTTAGAAGATTTCTCAGGAAAGCCATTCGAAATTATGAGCCAACTTCCGCTGGTCGATGTGCATCCATAGGAATGCGAACCGTACGCTCTCCCAGCTGAGCTACGCCCCCAAGGGTGGATATTCTGCCGCGCCGCAGGCTGCCAAAACTGCTGGCTGCAAAACGGCGGACGCCTAAAAGCGTTATTATTATACTCCGGTACTGTGGATTTGTAAAGACAAATCTTTTCACCAGCGGGAAAATTTTAGAGAGAGCCGCCGCCTCCCTGCCTGTATGGGGAAGCGGCGGCTTTTTATCGAATCAATTCCAGCAGTTCTTCCTTCGAACGGCCGCCCACCTCCCGGCGGGCCAGCTGGCCGTCCCGAAACACCAGCAGGGTGGGAATGCTCATAATCCGGTACTCCCGGGCCAGTTCCGCCTGCTCGTCCACATTGACCTTGCCAACCTTCACCTGGGACTGCTCCTCGGCCACCTCGTCCACCATGGGGCCCAGGGCCTGGCAGGGGCCGCACCAGCTGGCCCAGAAATCCACCAGCACCGGCCGGTCGCTCTGGAGCACCTCTTGCGTGAAGTTGTCCTTCGTCAGCGTAACAACCGACATATCCTTATGCTCCCTTCTGCGGAAAATCCGCCTTATTTTACCTGGATCTGCTCTTAGTATACCCATTTCCGAAGAAACTTGCAAGGCTCTTTGCCCCGCCCCCAAAAATTCGGGAATGTTATCATATGACTTTTGGGCATATTTTATAAAAATATTGAAAAAAATTGGGGGATATTCCAAATTGACAGAACATTTCTCTCTGGTATTATAAGAATAACCAATTAATTTGTATGATGAATTTACCAACGGGACGCAGAAGCGCCCGAACTTTTATGAAATGAGGAATGGACGATGGCTCAATACAAAGTCTATGTGACCGATGGCCGCCACGCCAGCTACGACATCGAGCGGGTGATGCTTTCAGAAATCGGGGCGGAACTGGAGGTGCTCCAGTGCGCCACGGAGGATGATCTTATGCGCCGGTGCGCCGACGCCGACGCGCTTCTGCTGGATATGGCCCCCATGACCGCCAAAGCGGTAAGCGCCCTGACCAGGTGCAGGCTGATCAACCGCTATGGGGTGGGCTACGACAACGTGGATCTGTCCGCCTGCACCGCCAGGGGCATCCAGGTGACAAACGTGCCTGACTACTGCGCCGAGGATGTGTCCGACCACGCCCTGGCGCTGCTGCTGGCCTGCCTGCGGGACGTGGCCCGCCGGGACCGGCTGGTCCGCCAGGGCCAGTGGAATATCCAGCGCACCAGCTTCCGGCTGGCGGGCAAGACCCTGGGTATTTTGGGCTTCGGCCGGATTGCCCGGGCTCTGGCCCGGAAGTGCGCCGGGTTTGGCCTGGAGAAAATCCTGGTCTATGACCCCTATGTCTCCGCCGAGGCCTGCGCGCAGCTGGGGGTGGAGAAGGGGGAGTTGACGGACGTGCTCCGCCAGGCGGACTTCCTCTCCCTGCACATGCCCGTCACACCGGAGACGACCGGCATGCTCAACCGGGACACTCTGGCCCTGATGAAGCCCACCGCCATCGTGGTGAACACCGGCCGGGGCCCCCTGATTGACGACGAGGCCATGGTGGAGGCCCTGCGGGAGGGCCGGATCCTCTGCGCCGGCCTGGATACCCACAACCGGGAGCCTCTGCCCGCCGGCTCCCCCTACTTCGGCCTGGACAATGTGGTCCTCACCGACCACACGGCGTACAGCACGGAGGAGGCGGTGCGGGAACTGAAGGTCAAGTCCGCCCGGAATGTGATCAACGCGCTCACCGGCAAGGCGCCGGTTTACCCCGTTAATAAGCTGTAAATTGAAATAAAAGGAGAAGCACACATATGGATATTTTGAAGCGGCTGGCCAATTCTGCCATTGTTCCCGTTGTGGTCATTGAGGACGCCAAGGATGCTGTTCCCACCGCCCAGGCCCTGCTGGCCGGAGGGGTGGACGTGATGGAGATCACCCTCCGCACCGCGGCGGCGGCAGACGCCATTGCGGCGGTAGCCCAGGGCTGCCCCGACATGCTGGTGGGCGCCGGCACCGTTATCACCCTGGAGCAGTGCCGGAAGGCGGTGGCCTGCGGCGCCAGGTTCATTGTCTCCCCCGGCTTTGACGGGGAGGTGGTCCGCTGGTGCGTGGAGCACGGTGTGGCCGTCACCCCCGGCTGTGTCACCCCCACGGAGATCATGGCCGCCATGAAGCTGGGCCTGAAGGTGCTGAAATTCTTCCCCGCCAACGTCTACGGCGGACTGACCGCCATGAAGGCCCTGTCCGGCCCCTTCGGCGGCGTCAAGTTCATCCCCACCGGCGGTGTCAACGGCCAGAACGTGGGCGAGTATATTGCCGCCCCCTTTGTCCACGCCGTGGGCGGCAGCTGGGTCTGCGCCAAGGGCGACATTGCCGCCGGCAACTTTGAGAAGATCACCCGGCTGTGCCGGGAGGCCCGCCAGGCCATCCTGGGCTTTGAACTGGCCCATATCGGCGTCAACTGCGCCGACGCGGACGCCGCCTCCGCCGTCTGCCGGGAACTGGAGCAGGCCTTTGGCTTCCCCACCAGGGAGGGAAACAGTTCCAACTTCTCCACCGATGCCATTGAGGTTATGAAGAGCCAGTACCTGGGCACCAACGGCCACATTGCTCTGCGCACCAACAAGCTGGAGGTGGCGGTGGCCGAACTGGAGAAGCGGGGCTACGCCGTGGACCCCGCTACCGCCAAGTACAAGAACGGCCGCATGGCGGTGGTATACCTGAGCCGGGAGATCGGCGGCTTTGCCATCCATCTGGCGCAGAAATAAGGAGGGGACAATATGAAGGTTTTAACGTTTGGCGAAATTATGCTGCGGCTGAAGGCCCCGGGAGTGGAGCGGCTGTTCCAGACCCCCATGCTGGAGGCCACCTTCGGCGGCGGCGAGGCCAATGTGGCGGTGTCCCTGGCCAACTTTGGCATGGACGCGGCCTACTGCACGGTGCTGCCGAAAAACGCCATCGGCCAGGCCTGTGTCGCGGAACTGCGCCGCTTTGGCGTGGACACCAGCCGCGTCCAGTACGGCGAGGGCCGTATGGGCGTGTACTACCTGGAGCCCGGCGCCAACCAGCTGCCCAGCAAGGTGGTCTATGACCGCGCCGACTCCGCCATCGCCCTGGCGGGGCCTGGCGATATCGACTGGGAGCGGGCCTTTGCCGGGGTGGAGTGGTTCCACATCACCGGCATCACGCCCGCCATCAGCGAGAGTGCCATGCGCCTGAGCCTGGAGAGCGTAAAGGCCGCCAAGGCCCTGGGCATCACCGTATCCTGCGACCTCAACTACCGCAAGAATCTGTGGAAGTATGGCAAAAAGGCCAGCGAGGTCATGGGGGAGTTGGCCCGGTACGTGGATGTGGCCATCGCCAATGAGGAGGATGTGCAGAAGGCCCTGGGCATCACGGTGGATGTGGACGTGGAGTCCGGCCAGCTGGATCGGGCCAAGTATAGGGCCCTGGGGGACAAGGTGCTGGCGGCCTACCCCCATATGAAGATGATCGCCATCACCCTGCGGGAGAGCCACAGCGCCGACTGGAACGGCTGGGCCGCCTGCCTCAACGACGGCGAATCCTTCTATGAGTCCAAAAAATATGAGATCCGGGACATCGTGGACCGGGTGGGCGGCGGCGACAGCTTTGCCGGCGGCCTGATCTACGGCCTGAACACCTACAGCGACAGGCAGCAGGCGCTGGAGTTCGCCGTGGCGGCCTCCTGCCTGAAGCACTCCATTATCGGCGACTTCAACCGGGTGGGTGTGGACGATGTGGTGAAGCTGGCCGGCGGCGACGGCACCGGCCGGGTCCAGCGCTGACAGGGCCCGGGAGAGAAAGGAAGGTGATGTTCCATGGGTGTGCTGCTGGCGGAGCAGGCTGCGGAGCGGCTGGTGGAGTATATCAAGGAGCATGCCCTGGCCGCAGGGGATAAGCTGCCCACGGAGGCGGAACTGACGGAGATACTCCAGGTGGGCCGGGGCACCGTCCGGGAGGCGGTGAAAACCCTGGCCTCCCGCAACGTGCTGGAGGTACGCCAGGGGGCGGGCATCTTCCTGTCTGAGAAGCTGGGCGTGCCGGAGGACCCCCTGGGGCTGGAATTCATGGAGAGCCGGGACAACATCGCCCTGGATCTGCTGGATATCCGCCTGATGCTGGAGCCGGAACTGGCGGCCATGGCCGCTGTCCGGCACACAGAGGAGCAGCTGGCGGCGGTGGAGGAGCAGTGCCGCGTGGTGGAGGAACTGATCCTGGCGGGAGAGGATTACGGCCAGGAGGATGTGCGCTTCCATAAGCTGCTGGCCCAGTGCAGCGGCAACGCGGTGGTGGGCAACCTGGTGCCCATTATCAACTCCTCTGTCTACGCCTCCATTGATCTGACCCGGAACATAAATTCCCGGGACACGGTGCGGGAGCACCGGTCGGTTGTGGACGCCATCCGCCGGAGGGACGGCTTCGGCGCCCGCTGGGCCATGGCGGTGCATCTGAACACCAGCCGGGAGAGTATACTCCGCGGCAGGGGGGCATAAAGGGCCGCAAAAAAGGAGCCGGACTTTTGCCGGTTGTTCGTAAAGCAGTTAGCCCTCCCTATGGTTGCGGTCATAGGGAGGGCTTTAGGAGGGCTTTATATGTTGTCCCGGTGTGGGAGTACCCAAGGCTCCCCTGTGTAAGGGGAAGCTGTCAAAAATCTTCTGATTTTTGACTGAGGGGTTGTTACGCAGTCTGGTTGAATGCCGTAACAGACAATCCCTCCGTCACGGCTTCGTCGTGCCACCTCCCTTTACACAAGGGAGGTTTTAGTGCGGTGCAAAATCGCACTCCGCGCGATATACGCAGCAGGTGTATAGAAGTGCGCCCTTAGAATCTGTTCCACAAATTGGAGTTGACTTACTTCTTTATTCGCTTTGATAAATGGAGTTCATTGTCATTTGTATATCCCAGCTTACTATACACCGATTGGGCAATGAGGTTTTCATCACCTGTAAGAAGTTCATATTTATGAAGCGGATAATTCTTGAGGCAATAATCCTCTACAAAAGTAATCATCTTGCTTGCAATCCCCTGCTTTCTATATGCAGGGCGAACATACACTTCTGTGATCTCGGGCATATAATCATCGTAACAAAATGATTTTTTTAGCTGGACACAAACAAACCCCGTCAGCACGCCTTCTTCGTCATCAACAATAACAACTTCTTGGTAATTGCTCATAAGGGAGTTTCTGATATTCTCTATGGTTGTTTCGCCCTTGCCATTAAATTCGTCATTAAGAACACTTAATTGCTCTGCATCATTTGCAGTTGCTTTTCTTATCATAACACTTCTCCGAATTCCAATTCATCAGTTTGTTTGATTACATATTACCAAACGAAAGTGAATGATGCAATAACAGGCACAGCAGTTAGTTCTGCTGTGCCTGTGAACCGTCTTATGAATACCCGCCATTTCTGTCCGGCTCCTTTTCCACGTCTGCGGACGTGAACGCTGGGAGGCTGTTTTGCCATGGAGGCGGGGCGGGTTTTCCCGGGGTGGGGCCGGCGGGAGGGGCCTGCCCCCGGCGGCGCGCCCCTTATACTAAAACCTGATAGAAAGCTTGAAAAGCTTTTTATAGCGCGAAGCGCGTCAGGTTTTTATGAGACGGCG
>USMP01000029.1 GCA_900555795.1 uncultured Eubacteriales bacterium | reverse complement strand
CTCGCTCTGGGCCTGCTGCTGGTGGTGTGGTACATATTGAGGCGGACAAAATTTGGCTATGAGATCCAGTTTCTGGGCCGGCAGCAGGAGTTTTCCGACGCGGTGGGGATGCGGGTCTCCCGAAAAATTCTGATGGTTTTCATTCTGGGCGGCGCGATTGCCGGCATTGCCGGCGCCACGGAGATCATGGGCGTCTATAAGGCGTTCATGCCTGAGTGGGGCGGCGCCATGGGCGTGGGCTGGGACGGCTTTTCCGTCTGCGTGCTGGCGGGGGGCAATCCCCTGGGGGTCCTCATTGTTTCCCTGCTCTACGGCGGCTTCCGCTACGGCTGCATCTCTCTGCAGGCCAATATTGGCACCCCCATTGAACTCAACGACATTGTCAAGTGCGCCATCATCCTCTTCTTCTCCATTAAATACATCCGGCCGAATCAGGACCTGATGCGCTTTTTCCGCCGGAAGAGCGCCGCGGAAAGCGAATAGGGAGGGGTTATTATGAATGTAGTTTTGACACTGCTGTTCTATACCGTCAGGATGTCCACGCCTCTGCTCTTTGTCATTATGGGCGGCGTGTTTGTCCAGCGGGCCGGGGTATTCAATTTTGCCCTGGAGTCGGCCATCAATACCGGCGCCTTCGCGGCCATTGCCGCCATTATGCTCACCGGTAAGCTGTGGGTGGGCGTCATAACCGCCCTGATCGCCTGTGTGCTGGTGAACATGTTCTTCGCCCTGTTCACCGTGAAGTTCAGCGCCCACCCCACGGTGGTGGGCATGGCCATCAACCTGCTGACAGCGGCCATTATTCCCTATCTGATGATGGCCCTGTTTGACACCAGCGCGGTGATCAATGTCACCAGCACGGTGGATCCCGGCAGGATGATGCTGGATGTGCCGGTGCTGCGGAATATTCCCATCCTGGGCGATATTTTTAACCTGCAGACCCCTCTGACCTACCTCTCCTTCCTGATGATCGCGGTGCTGATGGTGGTCTACTACAAGACGACCTTTGGTACCCACGTCCGCCTGGTGGGCGACAACTGGGAGGCGGCGGAGGCCATCGGCATCAACGTGCAGAAGGTAAAGATCGCGGCGCTGGTCATTTCCGGCCTCTGCTGCGCCCTGGCCGGCCTGAACATCTCCGTGGAGTCCTTGGGCATGTACACGCTGAATATCTCCGCCTCCCGGGGCTACATCTGCCTGTCCGCCATCAACTGCGGGCGGAAGGAGCCGGGAAAGTCGGCGCTGTTCGGCCTGCTCTTCGGCTTCACCAAGGCGGTGCAGATTGTGCTGTCCAACTATCTGGGCTCCACGCTGGCCTCCCTGCTGGAGGCGCTGCCATATATTACAATCATCGTTGTGCTGGTGGCCACGGAACTGCCCGCGGTTCGGCGCAACCCCATGCGGATCTTTATGAAGGGCTGAGGAGGAAATCCATATGGCGAAATATGCGTATACCGTCTTTGGCGCCGCCACCACGGTAAAGGTTATGAAGTTTGACACCTTTCCCAAGGTGGGCCAGACCACGGCCATCCTGAACTCGGATTTCGACCGCCTTTACTACGGCGGCAAGGCCTGGAACGTGATCTACAACATGATGATGCTGGGCTGCCCGGTCTACCCGGTGCTGGCTTATTCCGATAACCGCTTTGTCCCCGAGTTTGAACGGGCAAGGCAGCGGTTCGGCATGCCGACGGACGGGATCTTCCGCTCCCCCCGGGGGGACTACGAGTTTTTGACCTGCTACATGCTGGAGGACCGGGAGAAAAATCACATCACAATGGGCGGCTACCACTCCAATAACCCCAATCTGGACCTGAAGGAGCTGAAGCGGGACCATGTTCCGGTGCGGCGGGAGTTTATGGCCGACAGCCGCATGGCTGTGCTGACCTGCCCCAAGAGCGGTGATCTGGACACCATGTTCTCCGCCATTGTGGATGCCGGGATGCCCATGGCCTTCTCCATGAGCCACGACACCTCGGTGTTTAACCGGGACAACCTGGAGCCGATTTGCCGGTATGCCCAGATTATCTTTGCCAACGAGGAGGAAATCTCCTACATGGAGGAACTGTATGGCTACGCCTCCATTACTGATTTGTTCCGCCTGGGTCAGACGCGCCTGATTGTCAAGACCCTGGGCAAGGCCGGCAGCCTGGTCTATGAAAAGACGGAGGACGGCTGGCGGGAGTACCGGGTGCCCATTACGGAGAGCCCCGTGGGGAACGTCAACGCCATCGGGGCGGGGGACGCCTACGTGGCGGGCTTCCTCTACGGCCTGAGCGTGGGGGAGCCGGTGGAAACCTGCGCCCAGTACGGCAGCACCGTATCCTCCTTTGTCATCGAGGACGACGGCTCCGTTACCAACGCGCCCACTCTGGAGCAGATGCTTGCGCGCAACGCCCGGCGGGCGGATGCGGTCAACCCAAAAAAATAGGGAGAGTCAGAATGAGAATCATTGAACTGATGAAAGAAAAACAGGGCGTGCTCATCGGCATGGTGCACTGCCTGCCGCTGCCCGGCGCCATGAACCACTGCGGCAGCATGGACGCCGTGGTGGCCAAGGCGGTGGCCGATGCGAAGAAGCTGGAGCAGGCCGGGTTTGACGCCGTGCTGGTGGAGCCCACCCTGGACCGGCCCATGGGAATGACCCGGGGCCCCCTGCAGCTGGCGGCCATGAGCGTGATCTGCGGAGCGGTGCACCAGGTGGTGTCGGTTCCCATGGGGGTTTCCTTCATGACGGCGGACTGCGGGGACCTCTTCGCCATTGCCCGGGCCTCCGGGGCGGACTTTGTGCGCATCACGGCCTTCGTGGACACGGTGCGCTTCCCCGTGGGGGTGGTGCAGCCCTGTGCCGCCAGGGTGTGGGAGGTGCGCCGGAACGGAGGGATGGAGGACATTGCCGTCCTGGCCGACATCCAGGTAAAGCACGCGGAGATGGTGTTCCCCCAGGTCACTCTGGAGCAGTCCGCCTACTATGCCCAGGCCCAGGGCGCGGACGCCATTGTAGTCACCGGCGACTCCACCGGCCAGGAGACGCCCCTTGAGACAATCCAGCGGGCGCGGCGGGTATCCAAAATCCCGGTGGTGGCGGGCAGCGGCGTGGCTGTATCCAATATCAAAAGTCAGATGGAACAGGCGGCCGGCTTTATTGTCGGCTCCTCCATCAAGCCCGGCGGGGATCTGTTCGCCGCTGTGGAGCCGGAACTGGCCCGGGCCTTGGTGGAGGCGCGAAACGCCTGAGGGAGGGAATCCATGGAACATACATACCAATCCGCCCTGCTGGTGATCGATTTGCAAAATGACTTTACCCAGCCCTGGGGCAGTGTCTACCGGGAGCCCACGGGGGAGATGATGGATCGGGTCAGCGCCGGAATCGACCGCATGCGGGATCAGGGAGTCCTGATTGTGGTGGTCTACTCCGGCGGCCCGGCGGAGGTGCGCCGGGCCAGGCCGGGCCCCGGCCCCTCCCGGACCCACCGGTCCGACGGCACGCGCCGGTGCCTGATCCAGGGGACGCCGGGATTTGAGATTGACGAGCGCATCCACATAGACCGGGAGCGGGATATCCTCTGGCACAAGTCTGCCGCCAGCGCCTTTTTCCGGAACGACCTGGACCAGCGCCTGCGGGAGAGAGGGGTGGAGAATGTGCTGGTGTGCGGCGTCAAGACCAATGTGTGCTGCCGGGCCACGGTAAACGACGCGTACAGCCATGGGTTTCGCACCTTTATCATCTCCGATATGACGGCCACCAACACCCCGGAACTGAACGCCTTTTTTGTAGAGGACATGGCAAAATACTTTGCCAGCGCCGTCACGTCGGAACAGGTATTTCAAATGCTGGAAAACGGCGAACTGTAATGGGAGGAGACGTATCATGAAAGTCATTGGCTATCTGTCCCTGGGATATCCCACGCTGGAGCGCAGCCTGGAGATGGCGGACGCCTATTTTGAGGCGGGCTGCGACGCCATAGAGATCGGGATTCCCAGCCCTGACCCCAAGTACGAAAAAGAGACCATCCGCACGTGGATGCAGCAGGCCTACGCCGATGAGAGCGACTACCAGATCTACTTTACCGCCATTGCCGCCCTGAAAGCCCGGCATAGGGAGAAGGAGATCTACACCATGGTCTATCAGGAGGTGCTGGACATGGTGACGCCCCCGGGCTACGCCCGCTTCTGCCGGGAGGCGGGGGTGGACTGCGTCATCTCCATCAACCTCACGGCGGCGTCCATCGCCGCTCTGGACGCCGCCGGGGTCCCCCGCTGCTCCTTCGGCAGCCTCATCCTGGATCCCCAGCGGCTGGAGGCGTGCCGGCAGCCGGGAGGGCTGATCTACTGCCAGGCAAACTTTATGCCCGGGCAAACCCCGGTGCCCGGCTATGAGACCCTGGGCAAGGTGCTGGCCTATATGCGGGAGACCGGCGTCACCCGCCCCATTTACTGCGGCGGCGGCATCAAGACTCCGGAGGACGCCCGCAGGGTGAAGGAGGCGGGCGCTGATGGCTTTTTCGTTGGCACCGCCATTATCAGCCTGGCCGACCAGCTGGAGGAACTGAAGGCGGAGATTGCCCGCTATTGTCAGGCGGTGGCGGACTGATTCCGGCAAAAACAGGCGGGGAAGACGGTAAATCAGAAAAAATGGTTTTGCAAAATGTATCCAGTGTGCTATAATATGGACAAAAGATAGAACAGTTGGGGGGAAACCCAATGGATCAACAGGTTTACCAAAAAATTGCAAACGAGATTTCTGAGATGCCCATTCCAAAGTACTACCGCTTGAAAATGGATATCATCAGCAAGATCAATACAGGCGTCTGGACGGACCACGTGAAGCTGCCCTCGGAGAGTGAATTCTGCAAGCAGTACGGGATCAGCCGCATCACAGTGCGCAAAACCTTTGACGAACTGGTGGCCAGCAAATACATCTACAAGGTTCAGGGCAAGGGCACCTATGTGGCGCCCCAGGCGCAGCGTGAGGTGATTCTGGCCCGGAACACCTACGGCTGTGAAGAGATGATCCGCTCTCAGGGGCATGTCCCGTCCCACAAGATCCGTCGGCTGGAACTGGTGGACTGTCCCGCTGTGGTGGCCAGGAACCTGGACATCCGGGAGGACGGGCAGGTGCTGCTGTATGAGAGGACCTACTATGGAAACGGCCGCCCGGCGATCCACGCCAAGTCCTACATCAACCACCTGCGCCTGCCTGGGATTGAGCGGGTTGATTTTTCCAGCCGCTCCCTGTCCAAGCTGATTACCGGGGAGTACGGACTGACAGTGACCAGCAACCGCTGCATGCTGCAGGCGATTTCCGCCGAGGGGGAGGTCAGCGAGGCCCTGGGGGTGAAGCCCGGCTTCCCGCTGCTGTCCCGCAATGTGGTGACGGTGGCCTCCAACGGGGTGGAGACCTTTCCGGTGGAGGTCAGCCAGTTGTACTACCGGACGGACACGGTGCCGTATATTGCCCAGGGCTGAGTTCCCGCTCCGCCCTGGCGCCGGCTGCCTGACCGGCGGGAGGGGGCGTTCCGCGGCAGCGGGAGGTTCTGTATCACAACTTATAATATCAACATGATAATATTTTAGGAGGGTCCTATGTCTGCGAAAACTGCCCTGCTGGTCGTTGACATGCAAAACGACTTTACAAAGCCCGGCGCCCGCGCCTACTATCCCATGACGGAGGAACTTATGGGGACCTTTGCCGCCAAGATGAACCGCATGCGGGAGAAGGGCGTCCAGATCGTCATCATTTATTCCCTGGTGCCCGCGGACCACAAGCCGGACCCGGAGATCACCCGCATTACCTCCTCCACCCGCACTCTGGTGGAGGGGACCTACGGCGCGGAGATCGACGAGCGCATTCCGTACGATCCGCAGCGGGATTGGAAGATGCGGAAGTTCGCCGCCAGTTCTTTTCTGCACACGGATCTGGCCCGGCGCCTGGGGGAGCAGGGAATTGAAAATGTGCTGGTCAGCGGTGTGAAGACCAATGTCTGCTGCCGGGCCACCACGGTGGACTCCGCCAGTCTGGGGTTCCGCACCTTCCTGGTCAGTGATATGCTGGCCACCAATACTCCGGAACTGCATGCGTTCCATCTGGAGGAGTTGGGGCATCAGTACGGCACGGTTGTTACCTCGGAAGAGGTGCTGCGGATGCTGGACCAGGGGACGCTGTAAGGAGGAGGTAGCGCATCATGACAAGGGAAACCGCTTTGATCGCAGTGAATCTGCAAAATCAGTTTACAGACCCCAATGGCTGTCTCTATTATCCCGCCACCGGGGTGGCCATGCCCCGCATTTTGGAGGGAATCCGTCTGCTGCGGGAGCAGGGCGTACATATTGTCTACGCCATGGCGGAGGCCACCGGAGAGGAATTTACCTTCGACACGGAACTGCTTAAGCGGCGGGACCCCGTCCCCCTGCGGGGCACCTGGGAGGCCCGGCGGGACCCCCGGCTGGAGATTGACCCGGCGGACCAGGTTATCACCCACTGCGCCTCCTCCGCCTTTTTTGGCACCAGTCTGGCGGAGAATTTGCGGCAGCGGGGGATCAAAAACGTCATCACCTGCGGCGTCAAGACCAACTACGATGTCCGGGCCACGGCCACCGACGCCATGTGGAATCAATTCCGGGCCTTTGTGGCGTCGGACATGGTGGCCTGTGACAGCGAGGAGCGAAACAACCGCCACCTGGAGGAATTGACCAAGTATACCGCAAAGGCCCTGCCCCTGGACGAGATCCTGCAGCGCATTGCCCGGGGCGAGTTATAAAAAATAGCGTAGAACGCTGTATTTTACGCGCATGTCCCCGGCGGCGCCAGGGACGTGCTGGGATTTCAGCCGTCGGCGGGACGCCGACATGGCATTTTTTATAGCTTGCCGCAGGCAAGCTAAAAAAGAAGGAGGAGTCACTATGAAATTCAGTCCGGTCTACTACATTATCAACGGCTGGCCCACCGTGGAAAAGACCATTGAGATGGCGGACCGCTATGTGGAGCACGGTGTGAGCGGCATTCAGATCTGTCTGCCCTCCACCAATCCCTGGGGGGAGTCCCGGTTCATCCAGGACCGCATGAAGCACGCCCTGGATACCTACGGCCATGATTACACCATTTTTATGGACGCCATTCGGGAGATCCGCCGCCGCCACCCGGACCTGGAGTTCCACCAGGTGCTCTATAACGACGTGGCGGAGAGCATTGGGCTGGACCGGTTTGCCGACTACTGCCTGGAGATTCAGACCTATACAGTGATGGTGGATAACCTGGCCACTGCGGACCATCTCAACGCCAGGGGAATCCGCACCACGGACTTTTTGATGTACGACATGCCTGAGGAGATGGTGCAGCGGGCCGTCCGCACCAAGAACCTGGTTATGCTGCGCAGCAACAACCGCTACGAGGATATGCCGCCCCGGGATGGAATGAGCACATGGAAGCAGCGCATCCAGTGGCTGCGTCAGCGGGGGGTGGAGGGTCCCATCTATCCCGTATCCGGCATTTCCACCAAGGAGCAGCTGCAGGAGATCAAGGAGGCCGGCGCCGACGGCGCCTATATCGGCACCGTGCTGATGCAGCTGTGGGACAATGAGGACGCCCTGTGGGCCAAGCTGGATGAGTTCAAGGCCCTGACGGAGAAGTAAGGGAGGCTGACATGACATTTCGACCGGTTTACTATATGATCACCGGCTGGCCGTCCCTAGAGCGGACGAAGGAGATGGTGCGGCGCTACGTGGAGCACGGCGTTACCGCGCTGCAGTTTGATATGCCTGCGGCGGACCCGTCCCGGGAGTCCCAGTTCATTCAGGACGGAATGCGCCACGCCCGCGCCCTCTACGGCCCGGGGCACGACGTGTTTATGGACGCCCTGCGGGATATCCGCCGGGAATTTCCGGCGCTTGAGATGCACCTGGTGGTATATGCCGACGTGGTGGACGCCATCGGCCTGGAGCGCTTCGGAGATTTTTGCGTGGAGATCGGCGCCTACTCCGTGCTGGCCGGCGACAAGGAAAAGATGGCGTACCTGAACACCCGCGGCATCGCCACGGCGGCTTTCATCGGCTACGACACCTCGGATAAGGCCATTGAACTTGCCAGGGAGAACGACCGGCAGATCGTGTTTGTCAGCAACGCCAATGGCCGCACCCAGCCCCGGGAGGGCCTGGTCACATGGGCGGAGCGCATCGGCTATATCCGCTCCGCCGGGGTCAGCGCCCCGATCTTCGGCGTCACCGGCATCAAGACGCCGGAGGAACTGCGGCGGGTGAAGGAGGCCGGCGCCGACGGGGCATATATCGGTTCCATCATGATGCAGCTGTGGGACAACGAGCCGGAGCTCTGGCGGCTTCTGGACGCGTTTCAGGCAGTTGCGGAGTGAGTTGAATATTGTATTCATATTTATTTTACAGGAGGTAGTATCATGGAAATTCGTAACGAAATGCAGGACTTTATGATCCATATCCCCACCCAGATTTTCTTTGGCCGCACGGCCATCGACCATTTGGCGGAGAGCATCGCCAAGTGGAGCCCCAACAAGCGGGTGCTGCTGGTCTACGGCGGGGGCAGCATCAAGCGCATGGGCCTGTACCAGAAGGTGGTGGATATTTTCCAGGGCAACGGTGTGTTCTGGAAGGAACTGCCCGGGGTGCAGCCCAATCCCAAGATGGGCCTGATCCGGGAGGGCGTGAAGATCTGCAAGGACAACGACATCGAGGCTGTCCTGGCTGTGGGCGGCGGCAGCGTGATCGACTGCTGCAAGGTGATTTCCGCACAAGCTCTGCTGGACGAAGACATCTGGGAGATGGAGTACGGCAAGGGACAGTTCCCTAACGCAGGAATCCCGGTAGGTGTGGTGGCTGAAGGACGTGCTGCCGGTGCTGGTTATCTCCACCGCCTCGGGAGCCGGCACCGAGATCTCCACCAGCACGGTGCTCAACAACGAGGACACCAATAAGAAGGCGGGCTTCCACGGCCCGGAGATCCGCCCCAAAGTCACCTTCCTGGATCCGGAGTACACCTTTACCCTCAATCCCCATCTGTCCGCCGCCGGCATTATCGACGGCATCAGCCACACGCTGGAGTCCTACTTCTCTCCCATTGACGGCGCCTATATGCATGCCCGCG
>USMP01000028.1 GCA_900555795.1 uncultured Eubacteriales bacterium | reverse complement strand
CGCCTTCGGCGACTATGAGCTGCTTGGCTCGACACGCGACGACGCGGCGGGCGAGTGCTTTGACAAGACCGCCCGCGTGCTCGGACTGCCGTATCCCGGCGGCAAGCCGCTCGACGATCTGAGCCAGGGCGGCGACGACACAAAGTACCACATGCCGGTGTCGCACGTGGACGGCAACCCGCTGGACATGAGCTTTTCGGGGCTGAAGACCGCCGTCATAAACCTCGTCCACGGCGCGCAGCAGCTTTTTATGGCCGACGGGGAAGTATTTTTTTAGGTTTTTGACCTCCAGCAGCACCTCACTCACTTGCGCTCACCCCCTTGTATTTGTGGCACTTGACCATATGCTCCCCATCCGCCAGGACCGCCTCCGGCTCAACGTTCCGGCAGATCTCCATGGCCTCGCTGCAGCGCTTGCAGAATTTGCAGCCCGCCGGCAGCTTCATGGGGTCCGGCATGGCGCCGGGAATGATGTGCAGGGGCTTGGACTCCCGGGACTCAATGTCTGGCAGGCAGCCGAACAGGCCCTTGGTATAGGGGTGCAGCGGCTGGGTGAACACGGACTTGATATCCCCCTGCTCGATCACGCTGCCCGCGTACACAACCACCACGTAGTCGGCAATCTCCGCCACCACGCCCAGGGCGTGGGTGATGAAAATGATGGAGGTATTGTACTTCTCCTTCAGCCCCCGCATCAGATCCAGGATCTGGGCCTGGATGGTCACATCCAGCGCCGTGGTGGGCTCATCGGCGATGAGCAGGCTGGGGTTGCAGGCAAGGCCCATGGCGATGCAGACCCGCTGCTTCATGCCGCCGCTGAACTCGTGGGGATAGTTGGCCGCCCGCTCCCGGGGAATACCCACCACCTCCAGCATGTCCGCCGCCCGCTTGGCCGCCTCGGCCTTGTGCACGTGCTGGTGCTGGATAATGACATTGGCGATCTGCTGTCCCACGGTGTAAACCGGGTTCAGCGCCGTCATGGGGTTTTGGAAGATCATGGAAATCTTCTCGCCCCGGTACGACCGCAGCTTGGATTTGCTGACCTTCAGCAGGTCCTCGCCGTCAAAGAGGATCTCCCCCGAGGTAATCACCCCCGGCGGAGAGGGCACCAGCCCCATCACGCTGAGAGCCGTGGTGGTTTTCCCCGCCCCGGTCTCGCCCACCAGGCCAACGGTCTTCCCCTTGGGAACGCTGAACTCCATCCCGTTGAGGGCCTTGACCACGCCGTCAAACGTTCGGAATTCCACGCTTAGATTCTTGATCTCCAGCAAATTGTTACTCATAAACACGCTCCTCTCGTGCCGGAAGTGGCTAGGACAGATAGGCCTGGAAGATGTTCGCCATATATTTGATACCTGTCAAATACTGCTGGATGCTGATGTTCTCATCCGGCGCGTGGGTGTTGGCAGTGGCGAAGGGGGCGCCCAGGCCGATGACAAAGATGTCGCCGCCGATATACTGGGGAAACAGTCCGAAGGGGGCTGTGCCGTCCAGATAGGGCCACACGACCGGGTCCGCCCCGTAGGTCTCTCCGGCCAGACGGATGGCGGTCTGAACCAGTTCGTCGGAGGGGGAAATCTTATAGGGCGGCACGCTGGGAACCGCCGTGATCTCAAAAGGCCCGTAGGGGGATGCCTTCACAAACTCCTCCAGCCGCCGGGCGGCGTCCTCCGCCGTCATGTCCTTAATCAGGCGCAGATCCAGCCGCACCCACGCCTCGCAGGGCACGATGGTCTTGCCCCGCTCGCCGGTCCAGCCGCTGCGCATGCCGGAGATGTTGCAGGTGGGGCTGTAGAGCAGTTCCCGGACCAGGTCCTCCCCGGTTTTGTCGGAGCAGACCAGGCGCTCCACCGCATACTCCGCCTTGTACGCCGCAAGGTCCATGGGGATGGTCTTAATGAGTTCCAGTTCCTCCCGGGAGGGGGGCTGAACGGGGTCCAGGTAGCCGGGAATGGTGATATGGTGGTTCTCATCCATCATGGAGTGCAGAAGCCGGACCAGATCCCAGGCGGCATTGGGAATCAGCGGGGCCTGACCGGAGTGCACATCCCGCTTCGCCCGGCGACAGGTGATCTCCGCCCGGACCATCCCCTTGCACCCCAGGTACATCTGGGGCCGCCCGGACTCGTGGACGCCCCGGTCGCAGGCAATGGCCCCGTCCGCGTGCAGTTCGTCCGCAAACCGCTCCAGGTAGGCGGTCAGATGGGGGCTGCCGATCTCCTCCTCCCCCTCGATAAACAGCTTAATGCCGGCGGGAATTTCACCCAGCACGTTTTTCAGCGTCTCCAGGGCCATCATGTTGGCGTAGAGATTCCCCTTGTCGTCCGTGGCTCCCCGGGCGTATATGTGGCCGTCCCGAATCTCCGCGCTGAAGGGGTCCGCCGTCCAGCGGTCCACGGGGTCCGGGTCCTGCACGTCGTAGTGGTTGTACACAAAGAGTTCCTTCTTCGTCCCCTTCCGGGCGGTGGTGGCAAACACGGCGGGGAAGGCCCCCTCCATCTCCAGCAGCTTGGTCTCCAGCCCCAGCTGCCCCAACTCCTTCCGGAGCATGTCCACACAGGTCTCCATGCCCTCATTTACCGTGGAGATGCTGGGCTGGCGCAGGAAATTCTGCAGCTGCGCCACAAACCGGTCCGCGTTGGCATCCACATAATCCGATATTTTTTGCTGAATTGTCGTCATTGCACACCTCTTTCTGCCGTATCCCAATCAGTCCTTCATCTTCGGGTCAAGCACGTCCCGCAGGCCGTCGCCCAGGAGGTTCAGGCCCAGCACCAGGAACAGGATTGCCAGGCCCGTATAGGTGGTCACATGGGGCGCCACCAGGAGATACTGGCGCCCACTGGAGAGCATGGCGCCCCACTCCGGCGTGGGCGGCTGGGCGCCGATGCCCAGAAAGCCCATGCCCGCCGTTGTGATAATCGCCGTGCCGAAGCTGAGGGTCCCCATTACGATCAGCGGCGAGACAATGTTGATGAGGATGTGGGAGAAAATAATCCGCAGATTGCTGGAGCCCATGGCCCGGGCCGCCTCCACGAACTCGCTGTTGCGCAGGGTGAGGGCCTCTCCCCGGGCCATACGGGCAAAGTTTGGCACCGTGTATATCCCCACAGACAAAATGGCGTTATTCAGGTTGGGCCCCAGTACGCTGACAAACACAATGGACAGAAGGATGCCGGGAAAGGCCAGCAGCACGTCCATCATCCGCATGATAATCAGATCCACCTTGCCGCCGTAGAAGCCGGCAAATATGCCCAGAGGGACGCCCAGAATAAAGGCCACGCCCACAGCGTAGAAGCCCACCTTCATAGAGATGCGGGCGCCGTAAATAATGCGGCTGAGGATGTCGCGCCCCACCTCGTCCGTCCCCAGCAGGTGCTCTGCGCTGGGGGTCTGCAGCATGTTGGCCAGTTCCTGTTCAACGGGGTCATAGGGAGCCAAAAGCGGCGCGAAAATCGCCACCAGAATATAGAGGAGGACAATGGCAAGCCCCAGCACGGCCACCTTCCGCTTGCAGAAGCTGTACCACATGCGCTTAAGCTGGTTGCCGACTACGACCTCTTCCTCCTCAGAAACCGCCGCCGCGGTGGTTTTCTGTTCAGCATTCATCAAATTGTCCTCCTTACACATACTTGATCCGCGGGTTGATCAGGACATACAGCACATCGATCAGCAGGTTCACAACCACAAAGGACACCGCGATGACCAGGATTGTGGTCTGCACCACCGGGAAGTCCCGGGCCTTGATGGCGGTGATCACCAGTTCGCCCAGGCCCGGCCAGCCGTACACCTTCTCCGTGATGACCGACCCGCCCAGGAGGCTGCCGAATTGGATTCCCGCCACCGTAATGATGGAGTTCATGGAGTTTTTCAGCGCGTGGCCGAAGATAATCTTGCGGTCGCTGAAGCCCTGGGCCCTGGCCGTCAAAATGTAGTCCTGGCTCATCACCTCCAGCATGCTGGAGCGGGTCATCCGCGCGATGGTGGCCAGGCTGCGGGCGCTGAGGGTCAGGGACGGGAGAATCATGCTGATCAAGCTGATTTCCGCCGTAATGGGCAGCCACTTCAGCGTCACGCAGAAGATCAGCATCAGCATCAGTCCCAGGTAAAAGGGTGGGATCGACAGGCCCACCAGGGCCACCACCATGCTGACGTTGTCAAAAATGGAGTTTCGCTTTGTGGCCGAAATAAGGCCGATGGAAATTCCTCCAACAACCGAAATGATAATCGCCGCCACAGCCAGCAGCATTGTGTTGGGAAAGCGGATAGCAATCTCCTGGGCCACCGGCCGCCCCGTGCGGAAGGAGGTGCCGAAATCGCCCTGCAGGGCCTTGCCTATGTAGCGGAGATACTGCTCATAGAGGGGCTTATCAAAGCCGTAGGCCACGCGGATCGCCTCCACGTCCTCCTCCGTGGCGCCGTCTCCCGCCATAACCCGGGCCGGGTCGCCCGGCATCACATGAACCATGAGAAACACCAGAATGGATACAATGACCAATACCGGAATCAACGCACATAAGCGCTTTACGATAAATTTTCCCATATACTAATTTTCCTCCCCTTGTGCACCCGAATTTTTCCGGCGTGCCGGTCCCTTACACCGGCGGAAGCGCCAGGCCCTGCCGGTACAGCTGATATGGATACAGCCCCTCGATGTCCACCGCGCCGCAGGCAATCGCCTCGCCCGCCTTCACGTCCCGCAGCAAAACGCACCCGTCCAGCAGGTAGAACGGCGCCAGCGTGTCCGCCGCCGCCCGTTCCAGCAGCTGCGGCGTCAGCCCCTGGATCTCGTGGTGGTGCCCCGCCACCTTCAGGGGCGTCCCCTTGGGCAGATCCCGCTGGGCGACGCCCACCATGATCGACACCTGCCGGCACTCCGGATGGCTGCCGATCCCCGCGAAGTCCCCGAGGATAATGGAGGCGGGTGTCTCAACTCCCATGAAGTGATAGGGGAAATAGAGGCAGGCGTACTTCCCGTTCCGGCTCACCACGTGGCCCTTCCCCTTCAGGAGCTCCCACACGGCGTCGTTTTCGCACCGGACGATCACGAACTCACCCCCCGCGAAGCTGGCCTCGTCCGGCGCCCGCAGATTCAAAAACACATCGATCACGCCGGTGCGCTCCAGAATGCCGCCATCCTCCTTCGGGATAAACACATCCGCCAGCTCGCTGATCTTGGCGATGGGATAGTGCATGGTGGGGGAGGCCGGAACAAGGCCGGTGACATTGGAGACCAGGTTCATTTCGCACAGATCCGCAGAGATCACGCCGGTATACGCCTCCAGCAGCCTCTGCCGCTCCTCCAGCGTCTGGGTCCCCTGGTACCGCCAGCAGGCGGACAGGCCCGGAATGCTCTCCTCAAAGCGCCGCTCCTCTGTGGTATAGGAGAACAGCCCCGTGTGGCAGTCCCAGACAAAGTCATACTCGCTGGACTTCCCCGCGGCGATAACCTCCAGCCCGCACAGCTTGGCCCAGGAGTACAAATCCAGCAGATTGCGGGGCTGGTCGCCATTGACCAGCGCGTAAACGGCGCTGTTCTCCGCGGCGGCCTGATTGAGGAGGGGGCCGCAGACACTGTCGGTCTCCTTGGAGACCATATAGACGTTGATCCCCTTTTTCAGCGCCCGCATGGCGGCGTCCGCGCCGACGGTGGTGTTGCCGGTGCACTCCACCAGCGAGTCAATATCGCTCTCCATCACCAGGGTATAGTCACTGACAATCATGATGGCGTCCGCCGGGGCCGCCTTCACCTGCTCCGCATTCTCACAGACGCGAACCCGCTCCGTGGGGTAGCCCAATTCCTCCAGAACCCGGACACAGGCGTCCACATGGCGGGCGCACATAACACGCAGACGCAGGCAGTCCACCTTTGTCATCTGGGAAAGCAGCGTGTAGCCGTAGCCCCGGGTCGCGCCGATCAGCCCGATCCGGCTCGTCTGATCCGCCGTTTTCCGCGCCAGAAACGAATAATCCATAGTCGCTATTACCTCCTGACCTATCTTTTCGAGACCGCCTGCCTCTGTCCGCCTCCGGCGCACAAAGGCCCGGTCCGCCATCACCTCCACGGCCGCCGGCAGGTGCGGCGCGCCCATGTCTGTGCGGCGTTATTTTGCTCTCGTCCAGATAACAAGCAACAGCTGTGCCAACATTTTCCCTTCTCTCAAATTTGTCATTTTGCCTAATTAATTGCCTTTCATAGGTCCATATTTGACTTTTTAGCCAGACCGGCTTTTTCGCAGCCTGGAACCCTCCACCGCCGGAAGCACCTTTTTTGCAACAGTGCAACTGTTGCGCAACAATTTCGCATCAATTTTGCACCACCTCCCCTTCCATTTCAGAAAAAATCTGGTATACTGAGTCTGTGCCGGCCCTGCGGACAGGCATCCCACCATCTCTTCCAGGGAGGTTGCGCCCCATGATTCACATGCTGTTTATCGTCCCCTACCCGGAACTGCAGGAAAAGGTCCAGCATATTTTTGACCACCACTCCGCCCGGGAGACCATCCAGTCCCGGATTGTTGCCGAGATGGCGGAGCACATGGACCGGCTGGACTACGACTGCGACGTCATTGTCGCCCGGGGCTACACCGCCCAGAAGCTGCGCTGCCGCTCCACGGAAATCCCCATTATCGAACTGCCTATCACCAGCTACGACATCCTGCGCTCCCTGGAGGAGTGCAGGACGCTGTACCATCCCAGGCGCATTGCCATCATCGGCTGCTTCAACGAGCCCCACGACGCCGCCCTGCTCTCCCACCTGCTGCAGTGCGACATCCGCCTGTACTGCCCTCCCTCCATTGGGGAGATCGACTATTTTGTCAGAAAGAGCCTGGAGGACGGCTGTGAGGTGATTATCGGCGGCCACTCCGTTCGCCAGTGCGCCCTGCACCACGGGGCCACCGCCGGGGTCATCGAGACTGGCGACGAGGCCATTATCACCGCGCTCAACGAGGTGGTCCGCACCGCCGACGTGATCACCCGGAAAAAGGAGCAGGCGCAGATGTACGAGACCATCACCCAGAGCTCCCAGGAGGGGATTCTGTACGTGGACCGCAACCACTCCATCCGCATCATCAACAAGGCCGCCCTGCAGATGCACCAGGGGGCCCGGAAATTCCAGGCGGGCTGCTCCCTGTCCACCTTCTATCCCTTTATGTGCCCCCGGGTGGAGGAGACGCTGCGCACCGGGAAGGAGGTCTCCGCCGAGGTGCAGCACTACGGCGACACCATTCTCTCCATCAGCTACAACCCCATTGTCATCTCAAGCGTGGCGGTGGGCGTTGTCATCAGCTTTCAGGACGTCACCAAAATCCAGCATCTGGAGGCGCAGGTGCGCCAAAAGTTGAGCCAGAGGGGCCTTAACGCCAAGTACACCTTCGCCGATATCATCCACCACAGCGCCGTCCTGAACCGCACCATCCAGATCGCCCAGCACTACGCCGACGTGTCCTCCAACGTCCTCATTACCGGGGAAACCGGCACCGGCAAGGAACTTTTTGCCCAGAGCATCCACAACGCCAGCCGCCGCCGGGAGGGGCCCTTTGTGGCTATCAACTGCGCCGCCCTGAATGAAAGCCTGCTGGAAAGCGAACTCTTCGGCTATGTGGAGGGCGCCTTCACCGGCGCCAGCAAGGGTGGAAAGACCGGGCTTTTTGAACTGGCCCACCACGGGACGCTCTTTTTGGACGAGATATCGGAGATCCCCTCCAGCCTCCAGGGCAAGCTGCTGCGGGTCCTGCAGGAGCGGGAGGTGCGCCGGGTGGGGGGCACCAACGTGGTGTCCGTGGACGTGCGAATCATCGCGGCCACAAACCGCAGCCTGTCCCAGATGGTGGAGGAGGGCACCTTCCGCCGGGATCTTCTCTACCGGCTGGACGTACTGAAGCTGACTATCCCCCCTCTGCGCCAGCGTAAGGAGGACATCGCCGCCCTCTTCCACTGCTTCTCCGCTGAAAACAACCGGAAATTCGGGTATCAGATCTCCGGCATCACCCCCGACGCGCTGGCCACCCTGAGCAGCCACGATTTCTTCGGCAACGTGCGGGAACTGGAGAACATCGTGGAGCGCATCAGCGTCCTGAAAACCTTCGGCACCGTCCAGAAGGAGGACGTGATGGAGGTGCTGTTCTCCGACCAGCCCGGCCCGTCCGCCGGCCCGCCCGCCGGCGCCGTCCAGCCCATGGACCTTCCCTCGGAGCGGGAGCAGATCCTCTCCACTCTCAGTGCCTGCGGCGGAAACCAGTCCAGGGCCGCCGCCCTGCTGCACATCAATCGCTCCACCCTGTGGCGAAAAATGAAAAAATACGGACTCTCACCGGAAAGCAGCCTGTGAGGGAGCCCGCCGGCCATCCAGGCGGAAAGCCGCCCGCAGCAAGGCCCCGGGATTGGTTCTCCAGGAGATTTCCAGCCCCCGGGGCCTGCCGCCCTGCCCCAGCCCATGCACAAAAAGTCCAAAACATAAATAGTGTACCCCAGCCGGGGAGCGCCGTCAACTGGCACCTGCTTCCAGCGGGACAGGGGCTGTGGTTTCGCCTCTCCCCTGAAAAAGGGGGTCTTGACACAGCTGTGGTTTCGTGGTATTCTCCCAGTATAATTATCGTAAAACAATAATTCTACGGGGGTGCACTATGAAAAAGGCAGAGAGTCTCTTCCCGCTGCCGGGGGTAATCAGCGCGTTTTTCGCCGCGGCGCTGGCGTTCTATGACGGACAGGGCACCGGCCATCCCATGGCTGCCCTGGGCAGGCAGCTGCGGGAGTTGTCCCTGGGCAGCGCCGGGGGGAACATTGCCGCCTGGGCCATCGTCCTGGTGTTCTCCGGGCTGCCCCTGGTCGCGGCCATCCACCTGCTGTGCAGGCGGAGGCGGGGGGAGGACTGGCTGCTGCTTCTGCTGCCGCCGGAATGCTTCGCCCTGCTGTTCTACGCGGTGAACCCCACCCTGGCGGGGCCGGCGGGGGAGTTCCTCCCCACCGCCATTCTGGGAACCATGGCCGCCACCCTGCTGGCCTGGCTGGTGCTGGGGTTCCTGCGGGGACTGGGGAACGCCCCGGCAGAGCGTCTGGCGGCGGCCCTGGGCGCGCTGCTGATCGGCTGCGGGCTGCTGATGGTCCTCACCGGCGGGTGGTCCCTCTTTACCCAGTG
>USMP01000027.1 GCA_900555795.1 uncultured Eubacteriales bacterium | reverse complement strand
CCTTCTCCCGGATGGCCTTGATGGAGCTCTCCTTGTAGTCCCCCATCGTCCAGTCGCCCGTGGCGCCGCAGACCTCATAGAGGAAGTTGCGGATCATCCGCAGGCCGTTTTCCGTATGGTTGACCTCCGGGTGGTACTGCACGCCGTAAAAGCCCCGCTTCTCATCGGCAATGGCCACATTGGGGCAGGCCCTGGAGTGGGCCGCCAGGGAGAACCCCGCGGGCACCTTTTCCATATAGTCCCCGTGGCTCATCCAGCTAATGCCGCGTTCCGGCAGGCCCTGGAAGAGTTTGCAGGAGGTGTTGTAAAATGTCTCCGTCTTGCCATATTCTCGGGCGCTGTCGTCCTGGGCGGCGGTGACGCGCCCGCCCAGGGTGTGGGCCATCAGCTG
Organism: uncultured Eubacteriales bacterium; assembly: GCA_900555795.1. Lineage (GTDB taxonomy): Bacteria > Bacillota > Clostridia > Oscillospirales > Oscillospiraceae > Pelethomonas. The sequence continues at coordinate 8,921 of USMP01000027.1, read as the reverse complement.
ACAGCCATAGCAGATGCCCAGCACGGGCACGCCCAGATCAAAGAGGGCGGGATCCACCTTGGGGGCGCTGTCCAGATAGACGGAGTTAGGACCGCCGGTAAAAATAAAGCCGATGGGGGACAACTGCCGCAGTTCCTCCAGCGGCGTGGTGCAGGGCCTGACCTCGCAGTACACGCCGCACTCCCGGACCCGGCGGGCAATCAGCTGGTTATACTGGCCGCCGAAGTCCAGTACGATCACAAGTTGATGGGACAAGGTTTATTCCTCCCTTACTTTCTTCCGTACCCGGGCGTCTACTCGTCGTCCCGGAATACGATGCCGTTTTCGTCTGCACTGTCAATAACCGCCAGAGCATGGTAGTTGACGCCCATCTCCCGCAGCCGGTCGCCACCGCCCTGGAAGCCCTTTTCCACTGCGATGCCGATGCCCACCAGTTCCGCGCCCGCCTGGCTCACCAGATCGCACAGGCCCCGCACGGCTTCTCCATTGGCCATAAAGTCATCCACAATCAGCACCCGGTCGCTGGCGGTGATCCACTCCTTGCTGAGAATCTGGGTCACTTTCTTTTTATAGGTATAGGAGAAGATCTCACTCTGGTACAGGCCACCTTCGATGTTGTCGCTCTTGGCCTTTTTGGCAAATACCATGGGTACATTGTACTTTGCGGCGCAGATGGTGGCCAGGGCGATTCCACTGGCCTCGGCGGTAAGGACCATGGTGATGTTGGACACGTCAAAAAATTTGGCAAACTCATCGGCGATATCGCCCATCAGCCGGGTGTCCACCCGGTGGTTGAGGAACCCGTCAACCTTGATGATGTTGCCGGGCAGCACCTTGCCCTCCTTGCGGATCCGCTCCTTGAGCAGCTGCATTGTATCGTCACATCCTCTCGTTATTTGGAAAATTCTGTCCCTTTGGCGCGGACAGCGTCACTTGTTCCTATTATGCCAAGAAACGCTTCGGCTTGCAACTGTGTATTTGGCCAAAAACAAAATTTTTCTGCCGCAGTTCTTCCAAAACCGGTTTTCGGAAAGGGTGTGCCGCCCCTGAGGGTTGGCTGCTTCCCTGCGTGGAGGCAAAAACAGACGAATTAATGGATTTTTATGTAAATCCAGTTGATTATTTTCTGATCCTGTGGTAGGATGCCCTTATATTGGGTGTCTGCCGCCGTTGACGGCCTGGATGCCGCGGTGAGGTGCCATGGATGCTTTGTGTGTGGGCGTGTGCGCCTTTTTGCTGTATATTCTCTATGATGTGAACAGTGTCCTCTGGCGGTGGCCTCTGCTGAGGGGGTGTTTTGCGGCGGGGTGCGCTCTGCTGCTGGCGGCCACGGGGCTGGATGTGTATCGGGCGCTGCCGGCGGTGAATCTGCTGCGCCCCGGCCCGCTGATGTGCCTGGTTATGGCGGCGGCGTCCCTGATTTTGCTGGTCTATACCCTCTTTTTTGCCCTCCCCTTTCAGGAGACCTACCGACAGGAGACGGAGGAACGGCGGGTGTGTGACCAGGGGATGTACGCCCTGTGCCGGCATCCCGGGGTTTGGTGGCTGTTTACGCTGTATCTGTTTCTGGGGCTGGCGCTGACCCCCTCTCCGCTCCTGCGGCACGGGATGGTCTATTCCATTTGTGACCTGGTCTATGTGATCGTTCAGGATCTGTGGACATTTCCCAGAACCTTTTCGGACTACGGCTCTTATCAAAAGATGACGCCCTTTCTGCTCCCCACCCCCGCCAGTGTGCGGCGGGCGCTGGGCGGCGGCGTGCGGAGGAACTGATGAGATTTCAGGAGAAGATAAGAGAATACAGTAAGGAAGAAATCTGGAGCGAGTACTGTGGCTTTCTGGATATCTCCCTGGAGGAGTTTATGTATATCCAGCGGCGTCTGCTGCTGGAGCAGGTGGAACTGTTGGCAAAATGCCCCCTGGGGCAGCAGATTATGAAGGGTCAGCACCCCACCACGGTGGAGGAGTTCCGCCGGATGGTGCCGCTGACCACCTATGAGGACTACGCCCCTATGCTCCTGGGCAAGCACAAGGAGAATCTGCCTGCGGAGCCGGTGCTCTGGATTCAGACCACCTGGGAGGGTGGTCTGCACCCCCTGAAGGTGGCCCCCTATACAAAGAGCATGCTGGATACCTACAAGCACAATATGATGGCCTGCTTTATGCTGGCTACCAGCCGCTGCCGGGGGGATTTTGACATCTCCGTCACCGACCATATGCTCTACGCCCTGGCGCCGCTGCCCTATGCGACGGGCATCCTGCCCCTGCTGCTCCACGACGAAATTGACATCGCCTTTCTGCCCCCTGTGCGGGAGGCGGAGGCCATGAGTTTTAAGGAGCGCAACACGCGGGGGTTCAAGCTGGGCCTGCGCAAGGGAATTGAATACTTTTTCGGCCTGGGCAGCGTCACATACTATGTCAGCAAGAGCGTGGCCTCCATGCACAGCGGCTCCAGCGGGCCGCAGGGAAAACCGGGAGCTGTACCCCAAGGACCTGTTTCAGCTGAAGGGCTTTATGTGTGCCGGTACGGACAACTGGTGCTACAAGGACGACCTGGAGCGGCTGTGGGGCATCCGGCCCATGGAGATTTTTGCCGGCACCGAGCCTACCTGCATCGGCACGGAGACCTGGAACCGGGACGGCATGTACTTTTTTCCCGACGCCTGCTTTTATGAGTTTATTCCCCAGCGGGAGATGGAGAAGAATCTGGAGGACCCGGACTACGTTCCCCGCACGATCCTCATGGATGAGGTGCAGCCGGGGGAGAAGTATGAGATTGTCATCACCGTGCTCAAGGGGGGCGCCTTTGCCCGCTACCGGGTGGGGGATGTGTACCGCTGCGAGGGTCTGGAGAATCAGCAGGATCAGACCCGGCTGCCCCGGTTTGCCTATGTGGACCGGGTGCCCTCGGTGATTGATATTGCGGGTTTTACCCGCATTACGGAGAACTCCGTTCGCCACGCGGTGGAGTTGTCCGGCCTGGCCATCTCCGGCTGGACGGCAAAAAAGGAGTACAACGCCCAGAAGCGGCCCCTGTTCCACCTCTATGTGGAATTGGAGCGCAGTTCCCTGACCACCCGTGGGGTGGGGGAAACTGTGCTGCGGGACAGCCTCAGCGTGTATTTCAAATATCTGGACCAGGACTATCAGGATCTGAAAAAAATTCTGGGCATGGACCCGCTGCAGATCACGATCCTACGCTGCGGTTCCTTTGCCGCCTATGAGGAGGCGTGGGGGCGGCCCATCCGCCGGATGAACCCGGATCAGGAGGATCTGGCGGATCTGCTGCGCCGCAGCGGACGGCCCTTGGGAGAGGGGAGGCGTGCGCCATGAGCGGTCACAGCTGGATTTCCGTCACAGCCCTGGCCTGCTACCTGCTGCTGTTTCTCACCTTTCTGGCGGCTAAACGGACAAAAAAGGTCATAAACTCCTTTATGTTCCTGCTGGTGATTATGGTGCTGTGGGTGGGGGGCTCCTTTGCCATGCGCAGCCAGGCCTGGCCCTCGGTGCGCCTGTGGAACCAGGTGTCCCTGCTGGGCATTTTTTTGCTGCCCTATGGATATTTCCGCTTTATTATTGACTTCTTGGAGGAAAAAAAGCACTACGGCCGGGAACTGTGGCTGGTGGTGTTTGCGGTGTTCTACCTGGTAAACCTGTGCACCGGTGTATTTATCCCGGACCCCCAGGTGGTAGTGACGGGGGAGACGGTCCGTTTTGTTTACGCATACAGCTGGCCGGTGGCCATTCCGCTGGCCCTGGGCGCACTGGTGCTGCTGCAGAGTATCCTCCTCTTTGGCCGGTACTGCCGGGGAGACGGCGGTACCCGTCAGCAGCTGCTGCCTGTTATTCTGGGAGCGGCGATCATGGTGCTGGGCCATGTGCTCTCCGCCTTCCCTGTGTTTCAGGGCTTCCCCCTGGACATTATCTCCGGTGTGGTCAACGCCTGTATCCTGTTCTACGCCCTCTATAAGAAGCGGCTGTTCCGCATGACGCTGCTGGTGTCCCGGTGGAACTGCTATGCGGTTGCTCTTCTGGTCTGCGCCTTGGCCTTTTTCAGATTCATTGTGCCGTTTCAAATGTTTCTGTCCGAGGTCATCGGGCTGGGGGATTCTGCGGCGGTACTGCTGATCTCCCTGCTCTTGATGCTGGCCACCTACATTTTGTACATGGGCATGAAAAAGTTTATGGACGCCCTGTTTATCAGGGAGGAGGCCCGGAAGGACGACAGCCTGCGCCAGTTCAGCCAGGCGGTGTCCAAGACGCTGGAACTGGACTGCATCCTCCGGGAGATGTCGGAGGTGATCCGGGAGAGCGTGGGCGTGCAGCGGATGTTTTTCTTCATCCGGGACCAGAAGGGGGTCTACCGCATTGAACACACCGGCAGTCCCCTGGAGGAGAAGGCATTCACGCTGGATGCATCCCACCCCCTGGTGGGAAGTGTCCGCGCTGCCGAGGGGTGCCTGATGATGGCCGACTTCCAGCGCACCACCGCCTATAAGGCCATGTGGGAGGAGGAGAAGCAGCGGCTGCGCACATGGGATGTGGAGTGCATGTCCGCTTTCCGGGCGGAGGATGAGCTCATTGGCTTTGCCATGTTCTCCGGCAAGGAGCGGCGCCGGCCCTTTTCCGGGGAGGATATCAGCTTTATCCAGTCTGTCAGTTCCGTGTGCGCCATGGCGGTGAAAAACGCCCGGCTCTATGAGCAGGCCTACGAGGAGGCCCGGAAGGACGAACTGACAGGGCTGATTAACCGCAAGCATTTCTATGAGGTCCTCCAGCGGGAGTTTGACCGCTCCTCCGGGGCGTCCCTGGCCCTGGCCATTTTGAATGTGGATGATTTTAAACTCTACAATCAGCTTTACGGCTACCGGGAGGGGGACGCGGTGCTCCAGCGCATCGCGGAGATCATCCAAGCCACGGTGGCGGGCCGGGGCTACGGGGCAAGAATCAGCGGTAAGGAGTTCGGTGTGATTCTTCCGGGGTACGATATCTACTCCGCCAAGGTGCTTACGGAGAGCATCCTCAGCCAGGTGCGGGAACTGAACCGCCGGGAAGAGTTGTTCGCCATGAAGATGGTCACGATGAGCGGAGGAGTCTGCGCCGCGCCATACCTGGCCTCCTCCTCCAAGGAACTGGTGGAGAACGCGGACATGGCGGTGTACCGGGTAAAGCGCACGGGAAAGAACGCGGTACTCATGTATTCGGAGGAGATCGAAAAGACAGAGCAGGCAGGCGCGGAGCGGCACCGCAGCGGCTACAGCGAGTATGCCTCCACGATTTACGCCCTGACCGCGGCCATCGACACCAAGGACCACTACACCTTCAACCACTCCCAAAACGTGGCCTATTACGCCTCCCAGCTGGCCCGGGCCTACGGCATGGACCAGGACTACGTGGAGATCGTAAAAGAGGCGGGACTCCTCCACGATATCGGCAAGATCGGTGTGCGGGAGGACATCCTCAATAAGCCGGGGCGGCTAACTCCGGAGGAATATGAGGTTATGAAGGGCCACGTGGAGAACGCCGTCGGCATCATCCGCTATCTGCCCAGTCTGGACTATGTGATCCCCGCCGTGCTGGCGCACCATGAGCGTTGGGACGGCAGGGGCTATCCCCGGAAGCTGGGCGGGGAGGACATCCCGCTCATGGGGCGGATGCTGGGGATCGCTGACTCTTTTGACGCGATGATCTCCGAGCGCAGCTATAAGCGGCCCATGCCGGTGGAGCGGGCGCTGGAGATTTTGCAGCAGGAGGCGGGCCGGCAGTTTGACCCCCATCTGGTGCCTGTGTTTGTGGACCTGGTCCGGGGCGGCACGGTGGAACTGCGGCTTCCCGACCGGGAGATCGGAGGGGTTTCCACAGAGCCTGTCAGCGTGGAATAAATAAGGCTTTCTGACGGTGCGTAGCGCTGTCAGGAAGCCTTTTATTTTCCCGCCCCAGATGGTACCGGCCGTGGCCGCATCTTTTTCCCATGGAAAGGAACCGGGCCGGGACACGGAATACCGCCTTCCCTGATTTTTCCTCTTTACAAATTCTATCGCCCGTGCTATACTGTAGCCAGTAAGTAAATAGTTGCGCCAGCTGTAGCCGCGACCGCGGCACGTGGAATGGGGTGAGACGCCCCGCGAGTCGGTCACTGTGATGCCTCCCTGGGAGGATAAGTCAGATACATGACAGCTTGGCGGCATTCTGCCGAAACCGGAAGTGCGCTTTCTGTTTGGCCTCACCGCATGGCGGCGGGGTCTGTTGCGTTCCGTGTGATGGCATGGGGCGCTTTTTTGCGTCCGGAATTTGTGTTTCCACTGTGGCCGATGGGGCGGCCATGGGAAACAATATACTCTCTTCTATCGGGTCTGTATGAAAAAACCAAAGGGGCGCCCAGGTCTCAAGACCGCCTGGGCGCCCCTTTGGTTTTTTCCAGTTGTCCCCGGACGATCAATTGGCAATGAAGGGGGAGCGGCAGCAATCGTATAGAGGACATGTTGTTTTTTATAGTGCGGTTCCTGCATTTCGCTCTATAGCCGCTCCGGCAAGGTCCAGCAGGGCCTGCCGGACCTCCGGCGGCTCCAGAATCCTGGCTTGGCCGCCGAAGCACAGCACCCAGCTGAGAAATGTGGGGCTCACCTCCACCTGTGCGGTGACAAGAATCCGGTCCCCCTCCCCGGTTCGGTAATGGGCGTCCCGGCCAAAGCGGTCCATGGCTACGTTCAGCAGCTGCCGGTCCAGTTCCAGCGTCACCAGCCGGCTCTCCCCGCTGTGCATATCAAAGATGGAGCGGACATAGCTGGCCAGATCAAAATGGGGAGGCAGAGGGGGCCGCCGTTCCTCCGTCACCGTCAGATCACTGATCCGATCCACCCGGAAGTGGATGTATTTTTCCTGTTGGGGGCGGTAGGTGATGAGATAGTAGTTTCGGTCCACACAGAGGGCTATCGGGCACTCATCGTACCAGGCTCCGCCGTGGCGGTATATTCGCTGGCCCTGGACGGACCAGTCAAAGTAACGAAAGCGGATGCGGCGGTCGCGGTTGATGGCATCGTTGATGCCGTCGATGTGGTAGTAGAGCTGCTCGTTGTGGGTCTTGACCCGGTTGAGCACATATACCTGGCGGCGCAGGCTCCCCGCCTGGGCGGCGCTGGCCAGGCCCTCCAGCTTGCCGATCAGTTCCATGCTCTTTTTTGCCGTAAGGAACGGGGAGGCCTGGACTACGTCGATCAGCAGCTTCAGCTCCGGCAGTTCAAATCGGCGCTGGCCCAGATAGTAGTTGTGGGTCTTGGTCTTGGTGTGGACAATGTCCAGCCCCGCCAGGCGCAGCAGTTCCAGATCCTCATAGATAGCCTTCCGCTCAGCGCTGACGCCGCGCTCCGCCAGGTAGGCAATCATGTCCGCCACAGTGACTGTATGGGCCTCGTCGGTCTGTTCCTGAAACAATTGGGCCAGATACAGTAGCTTTAAACGTTTTTTTGCCATGGTGGCTCCTCCTGCAGGATGTGGTTGAGAAAGGCCAGCAGTTCCCGCTGACAGGCCGCCTCGTCCACCAGATAGCTGGCGGCGTGGCCCGCCTCCGGGACGATAAGCTTCCGCTTCCAGCCGGCGGCGGCCAGAAAGTTCTCCTCCGTCATGTGGGTGGGCACAAAGTTGTCCTTGCCGCCGTGGATCAGCAGCAGCGGCAGCTGAGAGTGGGCGAGGCTGTCCAGGGTGGAGCAGTCCCGGTAGCTGAAACCCAGCCTGTGCCGGGCCAGCTGGGAGAGGAGGGGCAGAATTGGAAAGGGGGGCAGGTGGTACCACTGCTTGGCGCAGTGGGCGATAATGTCCCAGGGCGAGGTAAAGCCGCAGTCGGCCACGATGCCCCCCACGGAGGGGGGCAGGGGCAGATCTGCCGCCATCATCACTGTGGATGCCCCCAGGCTGACGCCCTGCAAAATCATCGGCGTCTTCCCGCCCAGCCGCCGGTCCATATAGGCCGCCCAGTCCGCCGCGTCCCGCCGCTCCAGGACCCCGAAGGTAATATAGGTCCCGTCGCTTTCACCGCAGGCTCTCTGATCCGGGATCAGCATGCTGATCCCCTGGCTGTGGTAGAAGGGGGCCAGGAGGGAGAACTCCCGCAGGCCCCGGGAACGGTAGCCGTGGAAGAGAAGGGCACAGCAGCGTGGGTTTTGAGCGGGGAGGTACAGGCCCCGGAGGGTCAGGCCATCGAAACTCTGGATGGAGACGGGCTCCGCGTGCTGGGCGGCGATCCACTCCATGCCGCTATGGATCCTGGCCGTGCAGGCCCGGTCCTGCTCGCTGTCCATGGAGGGTCGGCTCCGGGGGGAGGGGGGGCGCCGCTTGTGGGTGAAGTTAAAGGCGCCGGCCAGCCCCGCTGCCGCCGCCGCAGCCGCGGCCAGGACGGCGAAAGAGGCCTTTCCCGGCCCGCTCATCCCTGGGCCTCCTCCAGACTGTCCGCCCAGTCCCACAGGGCCTCCATGGCATCCTGGGTGAAGGGGCGATAGCCCTCGTCCGCCGCTGGGCAGAGGGACAGGAATTCCCCGCCCTGCTCCGTTTCCAGCAGGGCGCGGGAGAGAAGCTGCCGGAAGTCATCCCCCAGTTCCTCCCTGGCCAGCGTCACCGCCGCCACGCAGGTGGTTTCCTCCTGACCCGCGGTAAGCAGGGGGACGGCGTCGTCCTCGCAGGACAAAAAGTCGATTCCCGGCAGCCAGGCAATATCCACGCCTCCGGCGGCCAGGGCCTGCCCGGTAAAGCCTCCGGCGGTGCTGACGGTGACGGTGACTTCGTCCGCCAGGCAGCCCTCGGCGGCCAGGGCCTCCCGCAGCAGCTGGGAGAGCGTATCCAGCTTCGCCAGAAGGAGATCCGTCTCCTTCCAGTCCACCACCAGTTCGACCGTGAGCCGTTCCAGGGACAGGGCCTCCGCCGCGGCGGGG
>USMP01000026.1 GCA_900555795.1 uncultured Eubacteriales bacterium | reverse complement strand
AAAAACCTGACGCGCTTCGCGCTATAAAAAGCTTTTCAAGCTTTTTATCAGGTTTAAGTATGAGATCAGTATGAACCGGTGGCTACAGGGTGATATCCAGCCTCCTGACCACCCGGGCGCAGCGGGCGCAGAGGGTGGGGTGGTCATGGTCGTAACCCACGGAGGAGAGCACCTTCCAGCACCGCTCACACTTCTCCCCCTGGGCGGGAGCCACCTGGACTTCCAGGGCACCGCCCACGGCAACGGACACCTGGGATACAATCAGCAGATCGGCCAGTTCGCCGCTGTCCATCGACGCCAGAAAGGCGTCCTCCGCCGGGACGGTGAGGGCCACCCGGGCCTCCAGGCTCTTGCCGATGATTTTTTCTGCCCGGGCGGCCTCCAGGGCCCCGTTGACAGCGGTGCGAACGGCGATGATCCTGTCCCACTTGGCCATGGCGGCCTGGTCCAGGGCATAGTGGGTGAAGGGGCCGTTCATCTCGTTGAGCACCACGTTGCGCACGTCGTCCCCCTGGCGGTGGGGCATGGCCTGCCAGATTTCGTCACAGGTGAAGGCCAGGATGGGGGCGAAAAGGCGGGTCATGGTGTCCAAAATCAGGTACAGGGCGGTCTGGGCGCTGCGGCGGCTGGGACCGTCCGTCTCCTCGCAGTAGAGCCTGTCCTTGATGATATCCAGATAGAAGCTGCTCAACTCCACCACGCAGAAGTCGCCGATGGCGTGGCTCACCACATGGAACTCGTAGCTGTCATAGGCGGCCAGGCACTTCTCCGTGAGGGTGCCCAGCTTGGTGACGGCCCAGCGGTCCAGTTCCAGCATGTCGCCGGGGGCCGCCAGATTGTCGGCGTCAAAGCCCGCCAGGTTCCCCAGGCAGTACCGGGCGGTGTTGCGGAACTTCAGGTAACTCTGGCTCAGCTGCTTAAAAATATTGTCGGAGCAGCGCACATCCACGTGGTAGTCGGCGCTGCCGGCCCACAGCCGGATCATATCTGCGCCGTACTTCTTGAAAATGTCGGCGGGATCCACGCCGTTGCCCAAACTCTTGTGCATGGCCTTCCCCTCGCCGTCCACGGTCCAGCCGTGGGTGACGCACTGCCGGAAGGGCGCCCCCGCCCCCATGGCTCCCACGGCGGTCAGCAGGCTGGACTGGAACCAGCCCCGGTACTGATCCAGCCCCTCCATGTAGACGTCGGCGGGCCAGAAGCCCTGGTCCCTCTGCATGGAGGCGAAGTGGGTGGAGCCGGAGTCAAACCAGCCGTCCAGGGTGTCCTCCTCCTTGGTGAAGTGGACGCCGCCGCAGTGGGGGCACTTGTAGCCCTGGGGCAGAATCTCCTCCGCGCTCTTCTCATACCAGGCGTTGGAGCCCTGGTGGGCAAAGAGGCTGCTGACGGCCTCAATGGTGGCGTCGTCGCACACCGGCTTGCCGCAGTCCGCGCAGTAGAAAACGGGGATGGGCAGGCCCCAGCGCCGCTGGCGGGAGATACACCAGTCGGAGCGCTCCCGGATCATGGAGATCATCCGGTCCTTGCCCCAGGCGGGGATCCAGCGCACATCGTCACAGGCGGCCACGGCGGCGTCCTTAAAGGCGTCCACGGAGCAGAACCACTGGGGGGTAGCCCGGAAGATGATGGGGTGCTTGCAGCGCCAGCAGTGGGGGTAGGAGTGGACAATGTCCTCACTGGCGAAGAGGGCGCCGCTCTCTCTCATATCCGCCAGGATCACGGGATTGCTCTCGTCGGTGGTCATGCCGGCATACTTGCCGGCGTAGTCGGTGTGGCGGCCCTGATCGTCCACAGGCACCACCATCTCCATGCCGTAGCGGCGGCAGGTCTGGTAGTCGTCGGCGCCGAAGCCGGGGGCGGTGTGGACGCAGCCGGTGCCGGAGTCCATGGTGACGTACTCGGCGTTCACCAGGCGGCTTGTCTTGTCCAGGAAGGGATGCCTGGCCAGCATATTCTCAAAGAAAGCGCCGGGATAGGTGTCCACGATCTCGTAGTTTTTCACGCCGCCAACCCCCATGACCTTCTCCACCAGGGCCTCCGCCAGAATATAGGTCTCCCCGTTTTCCGCCCTCACCAGGGCGTAGCTGTCCCGGGGGTGGAGAGCGATGGCCAGGTTCCCCGGCAGGGTCCAGATGGTGGTGGTCCAGATGAGAAAGTAAAGCCTGCTGTGGTCAACGTCCCCCAGCTTGCCCAGATCGTCCTCCAGGGGGAACTTTACATACACGGTGGTGCAGGGGTCGTCCTGATACTCGATCTCCGCCTCGGCCAGAGCCGTCTCGTCCTTGGGGCACCAGTACACGGGCTTGAGGCCCTTGTAGATAACGCCCTTCTTGAACATCTCCCCGAAGATCTTCACCTCCTGGGCCTCAAAGCCGGGGTCCATGGTCTTATAGGGGTGCTCCCAGTCGCCCAGAACACCCAGGCGCTTAAAGCCCGCCATCTGCACGTCAATATAGTGCTGGGCAAACTCGTGGCAGGCGGTGCGGAACTCGGGGACGGACATGGCCTTGCGGTTGAGTTTGTTCTGCTTGATGATGGCGGACTCGATGGGCATGCCGTGGTTGTCCCAGCCGGGGACATAGGGGGTGTAGTACCCCCGCATAGCGGCGGAGCGGACCATAAAGTCCTTGATGGACTTATTCAGGGCGTGGCCCATGTGCAGGTTGCCGTTGGAGAAGGGAGGGCCGTCGTGAAGGGCGAACCGGGGCTTGCCCTCATTCTTCTTCAGCAGCTCGTTGTAGAGGTCCATCCCCTCCCAGCTTTCCAGCATACCCGGCTCCCGGGCGGGCAGGCCGGCCCGCATGGGGAACTCGGTCTTGGGGAGATTGATGGTCTTGTTGTAGTCCATGGTGGTAATCCTCCTGAAAATGGAATATTGTCCCGCCCCGCCTCTGCGCGGGGGGTGTTTTCTGCGGTCAATGGCGGGGGCTGCCAAAGCCCCGGCGGGTTGCTGTTTTCTTTTTGAAGGGGCGCGGAACCTCCCCGCAACCAAGAAAAGCAATCCGCCGGGGCGCGGAACGCCCCATCATCTCGCCGAAAAAAGTACCCCGCCAAAAACAAAACCGCCTTTGCCTCCAAAGAGACAAAGGCGGACGGCCTCTGCGGTACCACTCTTCTTGCCGGCGGACGCCGGCCCCTCAAGATCTGTGATATAACGGTCACACCCGGGCCGGCTTACGGGGCGAAACGCCGCTCAGCCGCCTGCTCCAAGGGGATCTTCACCCGGCCCGCCTATCCGCCCTTCCACCAAAGTGGGCGGCTCTCTGCGCAGGCCCTGCCGGGGTACTCGTCCTTATCCACGCAATTTTACACGATAACGGTACCATATTATATGCATTTGTCCGTTTTGTCAACCACTTTTCCCGGATTTTCCCGTCCGGCCAGCAGCAGTCCGGCACACAGGGCCGTAAACGGCGCCACTGTCACCAGGCCGAAGGAGCCCACCACGGTGTGGATCAGTTCCGCCGCCACATATTTATAGTTGAACATGTGAATCAGGGGGGTGCCCTGGGCCATAAATACCATCAGCAGCGCCACATAGCCGCCGGAGTAGGCCAGCAGCAGGGTGGTCGTCATGGTACCCATGGCGGCCCTGCCCACGTTGAGCCCGGAGCGCACCGCCTCCCAGGGGCGGATATCGGGCTTTTTATCCACCACCTCCCGCACGGCGGAGGTGATGTCCACGGAGAGGTCCATCACCGCCCCGGAGGATCCCAAAAAAATGGAGGCCATAAAAATCCGGGTCAGGCTCAGGTCCTGGTATCCGGCGTAGAGCAGGCTCTCCGAGTAGGCCATGACGGCCCCGTGAATCTGAAAGAGATCCGTGAAGAGCATACCCAGCAGGCATGTGACCAGGATGCCCAAAAACGCCCCGGACACCGCCGCCACACAGCGCCTGTCAAAGCCGTAGACCAGGGCGATGATCAGCACCGTTAGCCCCAGCGCCAGGCCCAGGCCCGTCCATATGGGGTTCCACCCCCGCAGATACAGGGGAATCAGCACCTTCCAGATGGCCAGCACCGTCAGGAGGAAGGAGGCCACCGCCCGCAGCCCCGTCCGCCCGGCAAAGGCGATCAGCAGCGCGACAAAGGCCGCCGCCAGGGCCAGTTCCCAGTGCAGCCGGTAGTGGTCTATCATGGTCACATTGGTGATGGTATCCCCCTGGCGGCTTACCACCACCAGGGCCTTGTCCCCCACGGCAAACAGCTTATCCTGCTCCAGGGAGCCGTTCAGCATGTTTACGCCGTCCACGCTCTCCCCGGCAAAGGGGCCGTCCAGCAGTTCCAGGGTGCACCGCTGCTCTCCCGAGCGAACCAGGCCCGTGTCCACAATGGCGCTGTCGTCAACCGCCGTCACCCGGGCGGCGCAGCGCTCCGCCTCCTGGTACTGCACCGCCCCCTCGTAGCCCGTGGGCAGCACCGCCAGGACCAAAATCAGCAAAAAGCACACCCACACCGGGGCGTTGTAGCGGGAGAAGAGGGCCCTCATGCCGCCCTCCCCCGGCGGCTGAGCCAGGCCGCCTCGGCAGCGGCAGCCGCCCCCAGCCCGCCCACGGCGGCGGCAGCGGTCAGAGGGGACCGGGCCAGGAGAAAGGCGGCCAGGGCCAGCAGTGTCCCGGCGGCCAGCAGCGCCCCAGGCAGGACGGCGCGTAGAAGCTGTTTCATAGCAATCATCCTTTCTGTGTGAAAACGCCCGCCGGCCCGCCTGCGCCGGAGCGGAGGCGGGCCAGGGGTGAAAAAGAGAGGGTTGGTAAATGGATTGGCCGATCCCAGCGGGGCTTACTTGACCTTCAGCATACTGGCTAGCTTGGTGTAGACGGCGGTATTGTCGTAGTAGCCGTTGAAGGCATCGGCGCCCGCGCCCTGGGCCAGCACCGCCACAGGCAGGCCGGTATGGCTGTAGGAGGTGAAGGAGACGCCGGATTTGCTGTTGATAATGTGGGTGATGGTGACGGTGAGCGGCTCATAGGTGCCGTAGAGCACATACTCCTGCTGGTCGTAGCTGCTGGTGGCGGTGCCGTTCACGCTCTTCTCATAGGCGGCCTTCAGCTGGGCCTGCTCGTAGGCGGTGAGGACCAGCTTGTCCCCCTCCTCACCGGAGGTCTTGAGCCCGAAGAGTTTCTCAATATCCTTCAGCACAGCCTCATAGGCGGTCTTGTTTTCCTTGTAGGCGGCCACATAGTCGCTGTCAAACTTGGCGTAGGAGATCTTCTGGCTTCCAAGCAGGGTCAGGTAGGTGTCGTAGTCGGTGCCGGCGAAGCCGATGGTCATACCGCCGGTCTCGTGGTCGCCGGTGACAAGGATGAGGGTCTCGTCGGCGTGGGTCTTGGCGAAGTCGATGGCCACCTGGACTGCGTCGGCCAGGGCCACGGTGTCCTGAATGGTGGAGGCCGCGTCGTTGGCGTGGCAGGCCCAGTCAATCTTGCCGCCCTCGCACATCATGAAGAAGCCCTTGTCGTTGTCCAGGACCTGGATGCCCTTCTCCACCATGTCGGCCAGAGACCACATGCTGTCAGTGCGGTCCAGTTCATAGGCCATGGCGTCGGAGTCCGCCAGATGTTCGTCGATAATGATGACCTTGCCATCGGCGGCAGTGACCTTCTCGGCGGCGGCCTGGGTGTTGACCACGGTGTAGCCGGCCTTGACGGCCAGGTCGTAGAGGTTTTCCTTGTCCTTGTCGTTGCCCGTAACCTTTTTCAGGCCGCCGCCGGCGAAGTACTCAAAGCCGGACTCGATCATCTCCAGGCCAATCTCATAGTAGCTGTTGCGGCTGGCCTGGTGGGCATAGAAGGCGGCGGGGGTGGCGTGGTTCAGGTTCACGGAGGAGATGACGCCCACCTTCATGCCCAGCTGCCGGTGGACCTTCTCGGTGATGGTCTCGTAGGACTTGGCGCCGGTCTCATCCACGTTGATGGAGCCGGAGTAGGTCTTGTAGCCGGTGGCAATGGAGGTGGCGGTGGAAGCGGAGTCGGGAGCGAAGGAATTGGAGTCATAGGTGACGGCGGAGCCGGCCACGGGGAAGTTCATAAAGTTCAGGTAGCTGGGGCCGTCCAGCTTCGCGCCGCCGTTGTCGTCCAGGCTGGGCTCAGCCTGGAAGTAATCCTTGTCCGTCAGCGCGCCCAGATAGTCGGCGGTAGTCTGGATCTGGGGATAACTCATGCCGTCGCCGATGAAGAGGAACACGTACTTGGGGGCCTTCACCGCCGCGGCGGCGGTGGTCTGGGGGGCGGTCTGTGTGCTGGTCAAAGCGGCAGCCTGCACAGCCTCCGGCTCATCGCCGACGGCGTCGGCGGCGGTAGCGGCACAGCCGGCCAGGGTAGCCGCCAGCATCGACAGCGCCAGCAGCAGGGTCAGAATTCGTTTCATGGTTCTTTTCCTCCAGCGTCTTTTCAAATAACTTGTCTGTTGGGTACGGGTCTATTGTATGAAATCCGCCGTAAAATCCGCTACCCCCGGCAGGTAAAATGCCCGTTAAACAAAAAGCCGCCCTCCTTCTGCGAAGGAGGGCGGCTGCGACGGTCGAAAAAGAGGCGGAGCGCCTTCAGGCCCGGGACGATCCTCCGAATTTCCCCGCCAGGGCCCGCTCCATGCGGTCCAGCGCCTCGGCCAGCTGGGAGCGGGGGCAGGCGAAGTTCATGCGCACACACTGGCCGTCCCCAAACTCCGCGCCGCTGTTGCACACAACCCCAGCCTCCCGGCGGAAAAAGGCAGCGGGATCCTCCTCCCCCAGCTGGCGGCAGTCGATCCAGGAGAGATAGATGGCCTCATTGTGGTTGATGGAGACACCGGGAAATCCATGACGGCGATCCACATGGGCAGTTCACCCGGGGCACAGCGGTCCCACTTGATGGAGGAGTGGCCGCGCTGGTCGCAGCACTGGTCAAAGTCGTACATAGGGGTCTGCCTCCTTGCATATATTGTCAGGGCGTGCCGCACCCCGTCGAATCTATGCCCAGTGTACCCGCTTCCCCCGCCGCCGTCAAGCGGGAAAGCAGGCCCCTCCCCCGCCATAGCGCAAAAACACCCGGACTGGCGGCAAGCCGACCCGGGCACAGTGCGTCAAAAAAAGTTCCTCTTTCTCGTTGCACTTGACTTGACAATTCGCCTGGCTAAGTTTTTGTAAGAGCAACGAGGTGGGGGCGGGTATCGCTCACCTCTTTATTTGGTTGTTGCGACAAAAAATAAGTTCCCCAACAAGAAAATATAGTCAGAAATGACAGGTTCCACTTGCAAACGAAGAGAAAATCTGATATGATATATATGGCATGGTAGATTGAGGACACGGCAAATTCAAAAGATTGGAGGAAATGATATGTGCGGCAAGAAATTCATGCGCCAAATCAGAGACCGACTGAGCCGGATATATAGTTCTCTTCAGATCTGGAGAGGTCGAATTAAAATTGTAAGTGTGGGCGTATGAACATTGGCTTTATTGGACGGTGTTCATGCGCTTATTTTTTGTGGTTTGGATTTGAGAATAAGATATGAGAATGGATAAGCCAATCGATTACAAAAAAATTATTATTTGTTTGATTTTCCTTTTAGTTCTTTTATGTGTGTTTTGGAGAATATTGTCCGAAAAAAGAATAGTTGAATTTATCGAAACTGATGATGTTCAGGAAATTGTAGTAAAAAAAACGTATGAAGATGGAAATGGAATAGAGGACTGTTGCACGTTTAAGTTAGCAACAGAAGAGGTTAGTGAATTTTATACCATACTTTCAGAAATGAAGGTGAAAAATATCGGGGAATCGTCATTTCCAATAAATACAAATATCAGGTATTATATTTATTTGAATGACGCTAATGGAACGTCTATAGGAATAATGAAATTGTACGGGGATGAAGTACTGATTTTTGATTATGTTTATGGAGATCGTCCGTCCATACATGAGCGATATTCTATCGTTTCGTCATCAATAAAAGACTTCCTTGAAACAAGAATTTCACAAGAAATGGAGGCATTCAAATGAAAAGATTCGTAGGGTTGTTGCTTACTTTTTGCCTGCTTGTGTCCCTTTGTGTTCCAGCATTTGCCGCTGATACCGAGAATATGACAGAAGGAGTACTCGCAGCAGCAGAACAGGAGAAAATCATTGATATCCCGATTTTTGTTACCTTAACTGGTGAAAATGAACTGACGGAAGAACAAAAGGATGAAGCTACAGCGAGTGTAGCAAAATATTGCAATGGCGAGGCAAATTATTTCACTAATGGAGCAGTTGCGTACCAAGTTACTCAATTAGATGAGGAACAAAAATTAAGCGTTTTAAACAATCCAATATATACTTTAACATTTAAGCAAATAGCAGAAATGATTGATAGCGGAGTAAAGGTAAATTATGTTAATTTGTTTTCTGGAGCCTCCGATGTAGATAATGCAGTGAGAGCAGCGGGAGATCCGGACGATATATCATATTGGGAGGATAATTGCGAAAGCCTTGGAACATATAGTGGCTATAAGTTTTTATATTTAGAATCGTCAGCAGGGGTTGAGTCATCCGAAGTTGTCCCTGGTAATATTTCAGGATCCTGGAAATGGAGTGAAATAGCGAAGAAGTCAATAGAAGTTTTGTGCGATCACTATGTGAAGGGTAATTTTTATAAGGCTATTAAAGCGGTTTCAAGCGGCTTGTCCACATTGTTCAGCATATATGAGAGCCCTCTTACCATATCTTATGGCTCATCGGAAGGGTATATAAAAGCAAAAGTATCTGGAGATATTTACATCAGAACAGTACTTATCAGGGATGATTTAGACCGAGTGGAAGGATATGCCTATTATGGTTGGGGAACGACACAGAGATTTGCTGCGGCGTTGAGAGTTGATGCAAAGTATCCGTATCACAAGAATCCATCTGGTACTTATGAGTATAAATACCCGTCATATACATACCAGACGCAGTACAGTCAGACTCCTGGGTACGATGGAAATGCTACTCTGTATAACAGCATTATTCAACTATATAATAATACGATAGGGTATTTCACTCATGATGAAAGTATTGATGTATCAAGTGCTGTGGCATCGCTGCTTAGTTGATGTAGTAAAGAGGCCGAGTTCATTAAATACAAGGGGTATAGCATTTGTGAAGAAAAATACGTTCATGTACCCTTGATGTAGTGAAGTGATATACTGTTCAGGAGAAGGGGAACTGCAAATCGCAGTTTCCCTTCTCCTGCTTTGAGCAAATAACGGTTTACCCGTTACACTACGTGTGAACGGGTAAACCGTTATACGGTTATTTTCCTGTGTATGCTGTTGACTTCCTCGTTTATTTATGGTAGTATGAGGATGGGTTAGAAGAGTGTTTTTGTGGGGCTGCGGTCGGCGTCAGTTGAGTGCTGCAGCAGGATTCGATGCTCGTCTGGGCGAGGGTAAATAGTAATTAGGC
>USMP01000025.1 GCA_900555795.1 uncultured Eubacteriales bacterium | reverse complement strand
CAACCTTGTCTTTGCCGCGCACGGGCATGATGGCCTGATACTCGGAGTCGCGGCTGGTTTTGACCGCGGAGGAGCTGTGCGCCGGTGTGGTCTCCTGTGAGCGGGAGGAGCGCCTGGAACGGGACCGCAAGCTGGACCGCCTGCTCACATCCCGCGCCACCGGGATTCCTCTGATGCTTCTGCTGCTGGCCGGGGTGTTCTGGCTGACCATCCAGGGCGCCAATTACCCGTCGCAGCTGCTCTCTGCGGGCCTGTTCTGGGTCCAGGACCGGTTGAGTGACCTGCTTACCGCTCTGAATGCCCCGGCATGGCTCCATGGGGCGCTGGTGTTGGGGGTGTACCGGGTACTGGCCTGGGTGGTCTCGGTGATGCTGCCCCCTATGGCCATCTTTTTCCCTCTGTTCACCCTGCTGGAGGACTTCGGTTATCTGCCGCGGGTGGCCTTCGTGCTGGACCATGCATTTCAAAAGGCCAGCGCCTGCGGCAAGCAGGCGCTGACCATGGCCATGGGCTTTGGTTGCAACGCGGCCGGCGTGGTGGGCTGCCGCATCATCGATTCTCCGAGAGAGCGGCTCATCGCCACTATAACCAACAACTTCGTCCCCTGCAACGGCCGTCTTCCGGCCCTCGTAACTCTGATCACGCTGTTTTTTACAGGAGCTTCGTCCGCAGGTCCTATTTCCTCTCTCCGTCCTGCCCTGATCCTTACTTTTTTTATCCTTACCGGTGTTGCCGCCACCTTTTTTGTATCCCGCCTTCTGTCTGCCACGGTCCTTAAAGGTATGCCTTCCTCTTTTACTCTGGAGCTTCCGCCCTACCGCCGCCCCCAGCCGGGAAAGGTCATCGTCCGCTCCATCTTTGACCGGACCCTGTTCGTCCTGGGCCGGGCGGTGGCGGTGGCGGCCCCGGCGGGACTGATTATCTGGGCCGCCGCCAATACCAGTGTGGGCGGGGAGAGCGTGCTGGCCTGCCTGGCTGGTCTGCTTGAGCCCCTGGGACGGGTGATGGGGCTGGATGGGTTTATTCTGCTGGCCTTTCTTCTGGGCTTTCCTGCCAATGAGATCGTGGTGCCCTGTATCCTCATGGGCTATCTCTCCGCCGGCACGCTGATCGACTATGGGAGCCTGGCCGAGTTGCACAGCCTGCTCACCGCCAACGGCTGGACCGGCACCACGGCGCTGTGCACCCTGCTCTTCACCCTCTTCCACTTCCCCTGCGGCACCACCTGCCTCACCATCTGGCGGGAAACCAGAAGCCTCCGGTGGACCGCCCTGGCCGTGGCCCTCCCCACCGCCGTGGGGGTGGGGGCCTGCGTCCTGGTGCGCCTCGTCTGCGTATATCTCCTCTGAAACACAGCGGTGAGAAAGCCTGAGCGGCTGCGAACAGCAGCAAAAATCCCACCCCGGTACGCCAAAGAAGGTGTACCGGGGCGGGACTTGGAGGCTATCAAAAAAGAGGCACGGCCTCTTTTTTGAGAAGGTTGCGCTGCGCTCCCACAGCATGTCCCTCTTCCGCGTTTCTCACTCACTTTTTTGCCTGTTCTTTCAGAATTCTATTTTGCAACAGGCCCTTCTCGCATACGGTAAAACACTTAATAAATTGATATTCCCGTACTGGCGGCGCTATTTTTCTTTTTTGTGAGAACGAACTTTTGAAACGATGAAGATAAGGGCTAAAATAAACCCTAAACCTCCCGCTAATATCTTTATAATGGGAGAGCTAAAATGTGGGTTCCTATAATGAGGAAATTTGTAGTTCTCTAATTCTGAAAGAACATAATAGGTATCTGTTTTCTCTGCATAAATATCTTTTCGAATTATCCCACTGTTGCCGATCGTAAGGGTCACTTCTTCTGCGTCACGGCTTACATAGGTGATGTACACAGTACCTGTATCCGTTTCCATAATTTCGCGGATACTGTCACATTGGTAGATATATTGTGGCAGTACGGCAGAGGTATAGAATTTGTACTGTCTATCACCAATGTTTTTTTCTTCTTGAAAAGCACACTGCGCTAAAACATTGGCAGCAGCAGGATACCACTCCTCATGATTGGGAAGGAGAATGGAATATTGCGTGTAGCGGCCAACTTCTTCTGCCGACAGAGGCTGTGGAGATGTTCTAAATTCTCCTACAATCAGCATCAGGATGAACATACACTCAATCGCGAGTGATAGAATGAAGCATCCTCTTAGGAAACCCTTCTTGCCAAAAATTCTGTAAAACGGACTGATATCCACACCAACCACCTCCCATCTAACGGCTCTATAGTACGTGGTCAACAAAAGGTCGTTGTGTTCCGTTTTTAACACACCGGCCTTTTGTGCTGCAACAATCATACAGGATCTGATTCAGGTAATGGCCTATACTAATCAAACCATCCCAGTGGGTAGTACCGTTCACAATACCCATATTCAGTCAATTCGGCATTGTACCTGGTTACACAAGTCTTTTGAATTGCACTCCAGGCTTTTGTTTCTGGCTCAGCACTCGGATTTCGAATCCAAGTAAATTTGTCACTAGAATCGTATCCGCCGCCGAATGTGCCGAATCCCGAATAACTGACCATCTCAACATAATCGTTAAATCTTGTTGAATCGTACAGCAATCCATATCTCGTGAAGTAGTCATCATAGTTTGCGCTACGATATAGCTTGACAGAGTTCATCAGGGCGTCCTTGCCACTGATGATTGTAATGCCGATACCAAGTGCATCTAAAATTGTCAATGCGCCGCCGGTTGTAATATTCAAATAGGCTCCGATTGCCGTAACAAAAGTAGCTGCCGCAAATGTCCTGTTGTCAGCTGTCACCCTAACATAATCGCCCCGGTTGTCAACACCGTGAAAGCTGATCTTCTTGTTGAGGTAGTCACAATATACGGAAGCACTGTTGGTCACTTTGTTGTTCATCATTGGGAAATCTGCTTTCAGATTTCGGAGCAAATCCGCCTCATTCGTAAATCCCACAACACCTGATCTGCTGATGGCATTATCTCTAGGCGCAATCATTACTTGACCAAGTTCGTTGATATCAATAGATAGGTAGGGATTGTTTTGTATTTTTGAATAGTCACCGGATACGATACATTCCCGTATTTTTATCCTGTAATCCATCTGAAATATTTTCAGATGAACCGTATCGGAAATTTACAATCTTTGTATTTTCTTCAGCTGACAGCATATATGCCGTATCATTCGACGGATCATAAACAATCTGTTCTACCAACCTCTCATCTGCAAAAGTTAGGTAGACTGTTTCGCCATCGAATGTCTGGTATGTATGTATATGCTACCCTCTACTTCCAGAATCTCTGTAATATCACTACAGGCGTAAAGGTGCGATGGCAATATGGATGATGTATATAAATTCATGCTAACATCTTTGAGTTCTCTGGTATCGATGAGTGTGGACATACTTAGAATGTCATTTTTCAATAGGCCTTGCGGCATACCAATAGATAAGGTTTGCAGCGAATCAACAGTGTATTGACTATATTTATCTATCTCATCAGAAGTCAGAGGAGAAATCTCTGTAATATCAACATAGTCTACACCGCTGTTTGAATGTTGAACTGTCCCGTCTGCGAAAGCAGGGACAGTCAGGCTCCAACAGAGCGTAAGCGCAAGGAATAAACTCATGATTTCTTTTTCATTAGTGTAACTTCCAATTTTTTGTGAAGGGTTTCGCTATGTGTGGAAATTCTATTTATACCTCTAAATTACTTCTGCATCGGACTGCTCCTTTCGCATCCCTCTAGTAGTGTGGGGTCTCCATCTCTTCACGGTTCTACTTTAGTATTTCTTCAAAGGAGTAATCTCTTTCTTTTGCTTATATTATATATCAACCTGTAAAAAAGTCCAGCAAAAAAATATGACAAAATGTTTTCATCTTTTCCCGGAGGGGCGGCCCGCAGCCGCCGCTGTCCAGTCCGGGAGGCCTGAAAGGGGGACCCGCGCTTTCCACGGGTCCCCCTGCTCTCAGATGACAAAGTTCCCGTCCGCAAAGATCGGGACCTCCCGTCCATCCCGGGTTTTCCCCACAATGGAGAGGTCGGCTGTTCCCACCATGAAATCCACGTGGGTCACGGAGTCGTTGAGGCCCTTGGCCTTCAGTTCCTCCTTGCTCATGCTCTCCCCACCCCTGACGCACTCGGGATAGGCCTCGCCAAAGGCCAGGTGGCAGGAGGCGTTTTCATCAAAGAGGGTGTTGTAGAACAGGATCTTCTGGTTGCTGATGGGGCTGTCATAAGGTACCAGCGCCACCTCCCCAAACCGGGAGGCCCCCTCGTCAATGGAGATGGCGGCCCGCAGGGTCTCCTCCCCCACCTGGGCGTGGGCCTCGGTAATCCTGCCGTCCCGGATCACAAAGTGGAAGCCGTCCACAATGTTCCCGTCGTGAACCAGCGGCAGAGACGCGTAGACCACACCGTCGATACCGTCCCGCAGAGGGGCGGTAAAAATTTCCTCCGTGGGCATATTGGCGATGAAGGGCTGTCCGGCAGCGCAGACGCCGTTGCCGCCGGCCCAGACGTGGTCCTCCGGCAGGCGTATGGTGAGGTCGGTACCCAGGCTATTGGTATAGTGCAGGCTCTCCAGCCCCAGGCTGTTCAGCTTATCCACACGGACCTTCAGGGTATCCAGATGCTCCCGCCAGCGCCGGACGGCGTCCCCGTCCCCGTTGACACGGATCGCGGAGAGAATCGCGTCCCACAGCTTGGCCATGGCCTCCTCCTCCCCCAGGTCCGGGAACACCTTCTTCGCCCAGCTGGGAATGGGGATGGAGCCGATGCACCAGGGGAAGCCGTTGGCCATCTCCAGGCGGTAGAACTCCTTCATGGCCTCACTGCCGCTGCGCTGGCTGCGGACAATCCGGTCCGGGTCCACGCCCTTCAGGTTCTCCGGGTCCGTGGCGGAAATGGCCAGATAGGCGGCGCCCTCCTTGGCATAGCCGTTGAAAAACTCCTGCTGCCAGGCGGGGACGGTGTCAAACACCTCATCCGCGGCGTGGAGGAACCGCTCCCGGGTCAGGGCGTCGTCCCGCCAACTCATGATAACCTCCCGGCAGCCGGCGGCATAGGCCGCCCTGGCGCACATGCGGGCAAACCAGGCGCACTCCACAGGGCAGGCGATCACCAGGTTCTGCCCCTTCTGCACATTGACTCCCACCTCCACCAGAAGGCGGGCATACTCCTGTAACTTCTCTTCCATACCAAAAATCTCCTTAATATTTGTCCAATCTCGTCCGATAAAGCGCTTACTTCTTCCGCCACAGGCTGGGGAAGAGCAGCAGCAGCAGCGGCATGATCTCCAGCCGTCCCAGCAGCATATTCAGGCTTAAAAACACCTTACCCACAGCGGAGAGGGCGGCAAAATTGCTGGTAGGCCCCAAAATGCCAAAGGCGGGACCCACATTGCTGATGCAGGTGAGAGAGGCGGTAAAGGCGGCGGTGAAGCCGATGTCGTCCCAGGCCACCACCAGCGTCCCTATGAGCAGCAGCAGGATATAGGCGAAGAAAAAGAGGGTGATGCCGGACAGGATGGGCTCGTCCACCCGCTCCCCGTCGCACTGGATGGTTGTCACCTGGCGGGGATGGAGGATGCGCTGCACCTCCCGGCGCAGGTTCTTCATCAGCAGCACCACCCGAATCTGCTTGACGCCGCCGGCGGTGGAGCCGGCGCAAGCGCCGGCAAACATCACCAGAATCAGCACCACCTGGGAGAAGGTGGGCCAGAGCACATAGTCGTAGGTCATATACCCCGTGGTGGTCATCAGCGTCACCACCTGGAACACCGCGTCCGTCACCGTATCCCAGTTGAGCATCCAGCCCGCCCGCAGCACCACATTGGCCACGATCAGGGCGGAGGCAATGACCGTCATCCAGGTGTAGGAGCGCAGTTCCTCACTTTCAAAAACCGCCTTGAAATTCCGCCGCAGGGCGTAGAACAGCAGGGCGAAGTTAATGCCCGAGAGGAACATGAACACAATGATGATCCACTCAATGAGGAGGCTGTCGTAGGCGGCGATGCTGGCGTTTCTCACGGAGAAGCCGCCGGTGGAGATGGTGGTAAAGGAGTGGGTCACAGCCTCGTACCAACTCATGCCCGCCAGGCGCAGGCAGATGGTCTCCGCCGCCGTCAGGCCGATATAGATGCTGTAGAGAATCTTGGCGGTATCGCTGAGCCGGGGGGTCAGCTTGCTTTTGATGGGTCCCGGGGACTCCGCCCGCATGAGGTAGACGCTGCCCTCCCCCAGCTTGGGAATCAGGGCCAGGGTCAGAATCAGCACTCCCACACCGCCCATCCACTGGGTCTGGGCCCGCCAGAAGAGGACGCCCCGGGCCGTGCCCTCAATGGCGGTAAACACCGTGGCGCCGGTGGTGGTAAAGCCGGACACCGTCTCAAATACAGCGTCCACATAGTTCGGCAGCACACCGCTGAACACATAGGGCAGCGCCCCGAAGAGGGACAGCACCACCCACCCCAGGGCCACGGCGGCGAAGCCGTCCCGGGCCTGCATCTTGGCGCACCGCACAGGCAGAAAGCACAGCAGCTGCCCCACCGCGAAGGTAATGGCGGCGGAGAGAAGAAAGACGGGGCCATCCCCATCCCCGGTGGCAAAGCCGATGGCCATGGACGGCGCCATCAGCACCGCCTCCACCCGCAGGATCATCCCCAGGATGTGGAATACCAGCTTGTAATTCATATGTCCCTCCCCGGCCTCACTGCAAAATATCGTCCAGGTTCTGGAGGAACAGGCTCTTGGCCATCACCACCACCCGGTCCCCGGCGCGGATGCTGGTGTTGCCGTCGGGAATGATGGTTTTGCCCTCCCGGGCAATGGCCGCCACCAGAAGCCCCTCCTTCAGCCGCAGGTCCTTCAGGGGCGTGTCCAGGAAACGGGTATTGGCGGCGGCGGTAAACTCCACAGCCTCCACCTTCCCCCGCAGCAGCCGGTACAGGTTCTCCACGGCGCTGCCCTGGCTGGAGGCCAGGGAGCGGACATAGGCGGAGATCTGGTTGGCGGTAATGTCCTTGGGGCTGATGATGCTG
The DNA here is from genome assembly GCA_900555795.1 of uncultured Eubacteriales bacterium. Classification (GTDB taxonomy): domain Bacteria; phylum Bacillota; class Clostridia; order Oscillospirales; family Oscillospiraceae; genus Pelethomonas. The sequence goes on along the minus strand of USMP01000025.1, from coordinate 2,455 downwards.
TCCACGCCGAACTCCCGCATCATCTCCATGTAGTTGGGCCGGTTCATTTTGGCGATGACCTTCTTCACCCCCCGGCGCTGGGCGGTCATGGCCATGAGGAGATTCTCCTCGTCCCGGTTGGTCAGGGCGATGAAGGCGTCCGTATCCAGCAGGTTCTCCGACTCAATGACCTCGCTGTCGGTGCCGTCCCCCTGGATAATCACGCTGCCGGGCAGCTTGCCGGCCAGCGCCAGGCACTTGTCCGGGTCCTGCTCCACGATGCGGGCGGTCATCCCCACCTTCTCAACCGCCCAAGCCAGATAGGTGGCAATCTTACTGCCGCCCAGAACAGTAATGGAGCGGATCTTGTCCCCATCCCTGCCCAGGGTGTGGAAAAAGCTGGCGGTCTCCCGCTGGCTGCCGATGATATAGGCCTTATCCCCTACCTGGGGGACAAAGCTGCCGTTGGGGACAAACACCTCCTCCCCCCGAACCACAGCGCACATAAGCACGCCGTTGGGGTGCCGGCGGTTGTACTCAAAGAGGGAGAGGCCCGCCATCCCGTCGCTCTCCTTTAAGGGAAAGCCGATCATTTCCACCAGGCCCCTGGCAAAGCCCTCCACGCTGAAGGCGGTGGGCACCCGCAGCAGCCGGGAGATCTCCTGGGCGGCGGCGTACTCAGGATTGATGATCATATTCAGGCCAATCTCCCGCTTGAGCAGGTTGGCCTCCTTGAAATACTCCGGGGAGCGGATGCGGGCCACGGTGTGCTTGGCCCCCAGCTTCTTGGCGATCAGGCAGCAGACGATGTTCAGTTCATCGGAGCCCGTCACCGCCACCACCAGATCCGCACCCCGCACACCCGCCTCCAGCAGCACCTGGATGGAGGCGCCGCTGCCCTCGGTGCAGAGAATATCCAATACTCCCTCGGCGTTTCGCAGCGCGTCAGGGTTCTTGTCAATGAGCACCAGATCGTGGTTCTCGCCGCTGAGCTGGCGGGCCAGGGTATAGCCCACCTTTCCGTTGCCGATGATAATGATCTTCATAGCTTTCCTATCCCTCGCTTGTTTCATCCTGGCCAGCGCCGCCGGAGGACAGGCGCCCGCGCCGTTTTTCTCTCCCGGACACCCGGCCCCTGGCCCTCATGGCCAAAAGGGTGTCGTTGAGTTCCGCCCCCATGATCAGCAGCACGGCGGTAAGGTACAGCCAGATCAGCAGTACGATCACCGTACCCAGAGCGCCGTATATCACAGAGTAGTTGGCAAAATGCTCCACATAAAACGAGTAGGCCGCCGAGAGGGCCATCCAGGCGGCCAGGGAAAACAGGGCCCCGGGCAGCACCGCCCACCCCGGCTGGCGGGTATCCTGGGCCATGGCATACAGCAGTCCCACAGCGGCAAACACCACCACGCCCAGCACCACAAAACGCAAATCGTCCCACAGCTGAATAAAGTGGTCGGACAGGGTGATGATTCCACTGAGAAAGCCCAGCGCCCGCTGCCCCACCGTGGTCAGCACCAGGGTCACGGCGATGGTCAGCAGCAGCAGCAGCGTATAGCAGAGGACCTTGGCGCTGTAGCGCAGCTGCCGTTTGGGCCGGGGCAGCTGGTAGGCCCGGCGCACCGCCCGCATCAAGCAGTCGGTGGCCCGCATGGGAAAGTACACGGAGAACACTAGGCCAAACCAGAGCATGGCGGCGTTGGAGGTGACGGAAACATAGCTGAGATAGGTCTCCAGCAGTTCCAGCACCCCCGCAGGCAGCAGGGGCGTCATGGTGCGGATGATCCCCGAGATATCCAGATCCAGCAGGCCCAGCAGGCTGCTGAAGAAAATGAGGAAGGGGAAGAGGGCAAAGAGCAGATAGTAGGCCAGGGCCGCCCCCTGCCGCCCCACATCGTGGTTGAAATAGCGGCGCAGGATATGAATCAGAAAACGCCCCGGCCAACTCTCGGCCAGGGGCCTCAGCCACTTGGGCAAAGCGCTCGCCTCCCTCCGGGCGGGCGAGGCCCGCGCGGCGTACAGAATAGTAGCAGTATACCACAAATTCTGCTTCCTGACTACATCAATCCGTCGAAACCAGGCTGGAGGTTTCTCCGCTATGGGACCATTCTATACCAAAGCCACCGGCGGCGCAAGGGGGTGGATGCCTCTCCCGCCGCCGGATCGCCCCATATTCCGTCAAAAAACCGTACAGATTTCCGCCACTGCCCGTAAAGCGGCTTTGGCGGCAGGTAAAATACCTGCCGCCCATTTTGCTATGCAAAAGCATAGCAAAATGGCCATGTGTCACGCACGGGTTGTACAGTCAATGGTCGCATCTCCCGCCCCACCATATCACCGCCCAGCCCCCGGACACCACAGGGCGCCCATCCCTGCCGCAGGGGCAAAAAAACGATTCCCCAGCCCATTTGGGCCGGGGAATCGCTTCTTACGCGCGGACATCTATCCTGTTTCCTTTCTCATCGGCGGGGCCGTG